>JAOUJU010000032.1 GCA_029883045.1 Rhodospirillaceae bacterium | reverse complement strand
CACCAGCGTGGCTGTTGGCAGCACTGGCTTTAATGGTGGCTCAGGTTTTTGTATGCGCATTTCGCTGGCGGGCAGTATTAAAAGTTTACGATAACCCGCTCAGCTATTCGCAGGCATTCAGGTTTTTTTATATTGGGACTTTTTTCAACCAAGCACTTCCGGCATCAGTCGGCGGTGATGCCATAAGATCATATCGGGCATATAAATCTGGAATGGCGCTTGGGCAGTCAGTTGGCAGCGTGTTCCTTGACCGTATAGCAACAGTGCTGGCTTTAATATTTCTTGTCGCAGCAATGGTTCCATTTGTAATTGATGGTATGAGCGGCAACATACAAGCACTGAAATTTTCGGTTATTGCTTTGCTGGTATTGGGCGTTGGCGGAACTGTTTTTCTTATGTTTTTGGATCGCGTGCCGGATTCTTTTAAACGGTTTCGCGTTGTGCACCATCTGGCGGTATTTGCTGGCGATGTAAGAAAGGTTTTTTTGTCACCATCAACCGCTGTCCCGTTAATGTTTTGGGCAATTTTAGGCCACATCAACCTGTCTTTGGTTGTTTGGGTTTTGTCTTTAAGTATTGGCGTCAATATAAGCCTTGTTGATTGCTTGGCTCTTTTCCCGCTTGTTTTGCTTATTCAAACCATGCCCATATCAATAGCCGGCTGGGGAGTGCGCGAAGGCGCAATGGTAGAGGTTTTTGCCATGGCCGGGGTTTTGGCCCCGGGCGCGTTGGCAGTTTCGCTGTTGTTTGGCATTGTAGCTGCCGTTAGCAGCCTTCCCGGTGGCTGGTTGTGGATATCGTCGCGCGAACACAACCTAGAAGAAGCCGAAGTTTTGTCAGAAATGGACATGGGCGAAGATCTAGAAATTGAAGCTTTTGAGCAAAGCCATAAAAACTGAATAACTTTTATGTAATCAGGCAGGGATGGGCTTTTAATTTTTACAAAGTATCACTACATTAGTGACAACATTGCTTGGTATAAAGCCATCCCCATAAACACCCCATAAACATCCAAGAAAGGCCCTAAAAATGAAAATAAGTTTCGCTAATCCATCCAAACCAAAAGCAGGCGCAGTAGTAGTAGGTGTTTTTGATGGGCGGAAATTAAGCAAAAGCGCCAGTGAACTGGACAAATCCACCAAGGGGGCGATTAGCAAAGCAATAAAGGCATCTAGCTTCAAGGGATCAAAAAATCATTCCCTTACCATTATGACGCCAACCGGAACCCGGCTTGAACGCATTTTGTGCGTTGGCATGGGAAAACCAGAAAGCCTTGATGAGTTGGCGTTTGAAAATATTGGCGGACGTATTTATGCGCAATTAAATGCGCAAAGCGAAAAAGCCCACGTGTTGATAGATGAGATTGATGGATGCAAGCTAACCCCGGCAGAGATGGCAGTTCATGTTGGCATTGGCTCACGTCTTGGATCATATAAATTCGATAAATATAAAACCAAAAAGAAAGGCCACGCCAAACCAGTAATTAAGGAATTGTCAATTCAGTGCGTTGGTTCGATTAAAGCAAAAAGCGATTTTGCAAAACAGAACAAGGTAGTTGATGGTGTGTTTTTCACCCGCGATCTGGTTAGCGAACCAAGTAACGTGCTTTATCCCAAAACCTTGGCGGCTGAGGCCAAGTCACTTTCAAAGCTTGGGGTGAAAGTGGAAATTCTGGACAAGGTAAAAATGCAAAAACTTGGCATGGGGTCGCTTTTGGGTGTGGCCCAAGGTAGTGCCCATGACCCGTTCTTGGTGGTTATGCGCTGGGATGGGGCAGCAAAAAAAGACAAACCCGTTGCCTTTGTTGGCAAGGGGGTAACGTTTGATACTGGTGGTATTTCATTAAAACCCTCTGCCGGTATGGAGGAAATGAAATACGACATGGGTGGTTCAGGCGTGGTAATCGGCCTAATGAAGGCGTTGGCTGGACGCAAAGCCAAGGTCAATGCAGTTGGTGTTGTTGGCCTGGTTGAAAATATGCCATCGGGTACCGCGCAACGACCCGGCGATATTGTAAAATCAATGTCGGGTCAAACAATTGAGGTTTTAAACACCGACGCCGAAGGAAGGCTGGTTCTGGCTGATGCTCTTTGGTACACTAAGGAACGCTTCAAACCACAGTACATGATTGATCTTGCAACCTTGACCGGTGCCATAGTTATGGCGCTTTCGGGTGAATACGCCGGATTGTTTTCAAATGATGATAAGCTAGCCGAAGATCTGGCCAATGCCGGCAAGGTAATGGATGAAAAGCTATGGCGGATGCCTATGGGTAAGGCCTATGACCGGATGATTGATTCACCAGCAGCAGATATGCAAAACATTTCATCGGGTAAGGGCGGTGGTTCAATAACCGCAGCGCAGTTCCTTAAACGTTTTGTTGGAACCACTAAATGGGCGCACCTTGATATAGCTGGCGTTACCTGGGAAAAGAAGGGAACGCCAACCGTACCAAAGGGCGGTTCTGGTTATGGTGTGCGTTTGTTGGACCGGTTTGTTGCCGACAGCATAGAAAAGTAACCTCAATGACCGAGGTTGCTTTTTATCATCTTACTAAGTCCAACCTAGAGCAAACGCTTGCTCAGCTGTTGCAAAAAACCATTGATGGCGGAAAGCGCGCGGTGGTTATGTTGCCTGCAACCGAACGGGTTGAGGTTTTGGCCCAGCACCTATGGACCAACGATCCCGGTTCGTGGCTTGCGCATGGCACAGAAAAAGATGGCAACGCTGAAGATCAACCAATATGGATAACCAAGAAAGACGAAAACCCCAATGGCGCAAGTTTTTTATTTCTTAGTGACGGTGCATCGTCGCCATCTGTTAATGAATATGAGCGCTGTTTCGAAATATTTGATGGCGGAGACGAAATCGCGGTTAGTTCCGCCCGGGAAAAATGGAAATCATACAAAGACAGCGGTTTTGAATTAACCTACTGGCATCAGAATGAAAATGGTGGCTGGGAAAAGAAGGATATATAATAAGAAGAAAAGTAAAATCAGACGATAACTCTAATTATTATTTCTTTCCTTTTGCAACTTTAGAATGCGCATCTTCCATTGTTGTGGTGCGTTCGTTTCGTATCTTTCTTGCTTTGTCGCGAGCTGCTTTTTTCTTGGCATTCATTTTGCCGGAGAAAATTATGTACATAATCTGTGCGCCAATGATTGCCAATAGCGGCATCATCATTGCAGCGGCTACCCAGTAAATTACATGCGCAGGGCTTACCTTTCCTATCATGAAGGTATGGTAATACAGCGCTGAAAATATCAAGATAATCTCAGATAGAATAAACATTCTGAACGAAATTGTGGTTGTCAGCTTTGGTGGCCGCAATAGTTTGGAGTTAATTACAAAAAGTGCCGATACCATTCCACCGAGAAAGCTCATCACGAACATAAACGAGCAGATCGCAACAATCCAATCGCGCATTTCCTTAAAACCAAAGGCCACTAAAATGTCGGTAAATGAATCCATGTAAACCAAAGCCTAAACTATAATAGCAACACCTAAACGCCCCGCGAATCGAGACGATCACAATTACTTGGTAATACTCCAATATTCAGGTGAATAAAAAGTTACCAAATACAAACCTTTAATTAGCCACTGATAACAACTTTATCTGGTAATATCAATGTATTGCTAGCATCTATCCCACCATACAGGCCCACCCAAATGGACTATTATGGGTATTGCAAAAGCTGCCTTACAAGTCTATAACCCGCCGACCCTGCAAAAACTTGAAGTAGGGAGACGGCACTTTAATCACTCATTTTAACAGCAAAAGGCTCCATTAGCATGGCTGTAGAACGGACACTGTCCATAATAAAACCAGACGCCACCGAGCGTAACCTGACCGGCAAAATCAATTCTTACATTGAAGCCGCTGGTCTTAGAATCATTGCCCAAAAACGTATTCAGCTAACCCTTAATCAAGCAGAAGCATTTTATGCGGTTCACAAGGAACGTTCGTTTTTTGGTGAACTTGTTGATTTCATGATATCCGGCCCCGTTGTGGTTCAGATTCTTGAGGGTGAAAATGCCATCGCAACATATCGCGAAGTAATGGGTGCAACCAATCCTGCAAACGCCACCGACGGTACAATTCGCAAGGATTTTGCCATTGATGTGCAGAATAATTCAGTGCACGGGTCTGATGCTCCGGAAACAGCAGCATTAGAAACCGCATTTTTCTTTTCTGGCATTGAAATTACCGGCTAAAAGAAATCTGCCAAAGCATATTTAAAAGGTCGTCCATATAATATACTGGGCGACCTTTTTTATTTTTCAGGGTTAATGAGCGAACCATTGGGTGTTTTGTGCCCGTCAATAATGGCCCGTTCACCAGATACCCTGACCTTTCTTTCGGCAATAATGCGAAGGGCCTGTGGATATACAATATGTTCCTGCTCAAGAACTCTTGCGGCAAGTGAATCAGGTGTATCATCAGGCAAAACCGGAACTACAGCCTGCATCAAAATAGGCCCCTCATCCATTGCGCTTCGTACAAAATGAACGGTGCAGCCAGAAAACCGCACACCACGCTCTATAGCCTGCTCGTGAACATGAAGCCCCTTGAACGCTGGCAGTAATGATGGATGAATGTTTACCAGTCTGTCATGCCATGTTTTCACAAAATTATCGGAAAGTAGGCGCATAAATCCTGCTAGGCATATAAACTCGGCGCCCGAAGCCTCAATTGCATCGGACATGGCAGCGTCAAAATCTTCGCGTGTGGAAAAATCCTTTTGATTAAATACCTTTGTAGGTATTGACGCATCACTTGCGCGTTTTAAACCGTAAGCATCCGCCTTGTTGGATATAACTAGGGAAATTTCTGCCGGAAAATCATCATCATTGCAGGCATCAATAAGCGACTGAAGGTTTGATCCTCTGCCTGAAATAAGCACTGCAATTTTCATTTAACTTAACCCCAGGATTTTTCCGCACCTTGCAGAACGGTGCCCTCAGCACCTTTGGCGCGATTTATAATTTTTCCGATGACAAAAACCGTTTCCCCATTGTTTTCCATTAGCGCTTTAATTTCTTCCGCCTTGTCGTTGGAAACAATAACCACCATGCCAATTCCGCAATTAAACGTGCGCGCCATTTCATTGGCTGCAATTTTTCCTTGATCTTTTAACCATGAAAACACTGGTGGCAGATCCCATGTGCTGGTGTCAATTTCTGCACTTAAGGTATCGGGTAGCACGCGGGGAATGTTTTCCAACAGTCCGCCGCCTGTAATGTGCGAAAGCGCGTGCACGGCCCCACTGTATTTTCGGATTGCAGCAAGACAGCTTTTTACGTAAATTTTAGTTGGGGCCAAAAGCGCTTCACCCAATGATATGTCTGGATTTTCCGTCTTGAATGGGGCGGGCACATCATATGCCTTGCGTGCCCGGTTCACGATATGATCGCGGACTGCGGCTTCAAGTTTGGTTTCGGCTTCACCACCAATTACACCGTCGCTGACAATCTTGCGCACCAGCGAGAACCCATTGGAATGAAGCCCGCTTGAAGCAAGACCAAGAACAACATCGCCCTCAGTTACCAGTTCTCCGGTTATTACCTCGTCGCGCTCTACTGCGCCCACACAGAAACCTGCCAGATCGTATTCGCCGCCTGAGTACATGCCAGGCATTTCTGCTGTTTCCCCACCGATAAGCGCACAACCAGCCTGCCTGCAGCCTTCGGCTATGCCTGCCACAACAGCTGCTCCGTGCTCGACGTTGAGCTTGCCCATGGCATAGTAATCAAGAAAGAAAAGAGGTTCGCCACCTTGAACTACAAGATCATTAACGCACATGGCAACCAGATCAATGCCAACCGTATCGTGACGACCAACCGAAATTGCAACCTTTAGCTTAGTGCCAACGCCGTCTGTTCCAGATACTAATATGGGGTCTTTGTAGCCTGCCGCCTTAAGGTCAAACATGGCACCAAACCCGCCCAGTCCAGACATTACCCCGGAACGCGATGTGGACTTGGCCGCAGGCTTTATGGCCTCGACCAGTGCATTTCCGGCATCAATGTCAACGCCTGCACCCTTGTAATTTGCGCCTGAAATGGGTTTATCCTCCTGAAAGATTGTGAACACCTAGAATCCGTGGCAAATCCGTGGCATTGATACCTGAACGTGCTAAAACCTTCTATAGCAAAAACATCCCGAACCCCATAAATGTAGCAGAAAATTTGTGGGTAGAACGGGAAACATAAGTAAAACATACTTTATCCGGGACGCTTTGCAATGACCCAAAAAGGGCAAAATATGGTATCTGGCTTCACATTTAAGCATTTAAATATTTTTTTTAACTTGAAGGCAAAAATTAGCAAAACCATGCCCAAGATCATATTTGGCCTTTTTCTGGCAGCAATTTTATCGGTTAGTGCAAACCCATGGCCCGGTGCGGGTTTTGCCTATGGTGATGCAGCCAAATTTTTTGAGGTAAATGGCGTAAATGTTGACGTGACTGCAAAGTCCGCCTCGCAGGCGCGCGACATTGCCCACGACGAAGGTATCACAAGGTCTTTCAGGGCGCTGATGGAGCGCCTGACCCTAAATGCCTACCATGACCGCTTACCAAATCTGGAGCGTAGGCAGATATTAGAACTTATTCAGGATTTTGAGGTCGCCGAGGAAAAGACGTCATCGGTACGCTACATTGCTAGCTTAAATTACCGTTATCGTGCCCAGTCAATACGCGATCTGCTGGACGGAAGTAAAATCCCATTTGCCGAAACATACAGCAAGCCAGTCGTTGTCCTTCCGGTTTATCAGGCCGCAGGCGCACTGTTGTTGTGGGACGACCCTAACCCGTGGAGAGCGGCGTGGGAACAAAGGCCGGGCGAGGTGCGTGGCCTAGTTCCAACCATTTTGCCCAAAGGCGATCTTGCCGATATGCGTACAATAGGCGCAGAACAGGCAATCGAAGGTGATGTTCAGCGTCTGGCTGAGGTTGCAAGCAAATACAACGCAGGCGACGTTGTTGTGGTTCACGGTATATTGCGCATGGATTCCTACATCGGCTTGCCGGAGCTTGAAGTTTACATGACCCGGTTCGGTTTTGCCCTGCAAGAGCATACTGTCGTCAAAAGTTTTAGCTCCAATCCTGGCGAAGATTTAGAATCTCTTTTGGCGCGCGCAGCAATACAGCTAACCGTGCAAATCGAAGATAATTGGAAACAAGATAACCTTATTAAATTTGCAGAACCCGCAATACTTAGAATTACCATACCGGTGTCAGGTCTTGATGATTGGATAAAAGTTCGCGACAGGCTAAACGGTGTGGCCATAATTAAAAAATCAGAAGTAACGTTGATTTCGCGCCGCGCGGTAAACGTGAACATTAATTACATCGGCGATGCAGAACAATTGGCCCTGTCGCTTGATCAGGCTGATTTGGTGCTATGGGACGAAGCGGGCAACTGGTACATGGGCATGCGTAAGGACAGCAGGTGAATATCCCCAATTTTATAACTTTTCTTCGCATAGTTTCGGTTCCACTAATTGTGTGGCTGTTGCTTGAGGGTAATTTGGTGAGCGCATTTTGGATATTTTCCGTTGCTGCAATATCTGATGCGCTTGATGGTTTTATTGCCAAACGCTTCAATATGGAGACAGAACTGGGTAAATATCTTGACCCACTGGCAGATAAAGCCCTGTTGATGGCGGTTTTTATAACCCTTGGATTTAGTGAAATAATTCCAAACTGGGTTGTTATTTTGGTGGTTTTCAGGGATATAGTCATCATAGTAGGTGCGTTGGTATTTGATACCCTAACAGGATCCCTTACCCGCCATCCGATGAAGCCGCAGATGATAAGCAAAATAAATACTACGCTTCAACTATTGTATTCCGGTTCCGTCATGGCGGTAACTGGATATGAAATTGATTTTGGAATTTTTGTTGATTTGCTAATGATGTTAATGGTGGTGACCACTGTTATTTCTGGCATTACAATTGTTACCGAGGCATTAAAGCGTTGGTCTGATGATGAAAGAATTTAATTTTGACACGTGAACGGGAAATACGAATTTGGTTGGTTGCCTTGGCGGCAACTGCAGTTGGGCTTTATATTCTAAGCTCGGTGCTGACGCCGTTTGTAGCGGGGCTTGCCATTGCGTATTTTCTCCATCCAATTGCAGACAAGATGGAAGGTCCACTTAGATCTAGGGCGGGGGCATCGGCAATAATACTGCTTGTGTTTACACTAATCATTGCAGGCATTGGCATTTCCATTTTTCCGCTATTGCAAGCGCAGGTAATAGGGCTCTTGGCCTTGGTGCCAGATGCAGTTGAAACAGCAAGAAACGCCATTGAGCCATACATAATACGTTTGGAAACCGAACTGGACGCCAATGACCTAGCCAAACTTAAAGATGCAGCAGGTGGCTATGTTGGCGAAATAATCACGTGGACGGTTGGCATGTTGAAAAATATTTTTATGGGCGGTAAGGCATTTGTTAATGCGCTATCCTTGCTTTTGATTGCGCCAATCGTTTCATTTTTTCTTTTACGCGACTGGAATGCAATAGTTGCAAAATTCAATGACTTGCTTCCGCGTGAAACTGCCGAAACAATACGTGCTCAATTAAATGAAATGGATACCACAATAGCCGGGTTTGTTCGTGGGCAGGCATTGGTGTGCGTGACCTTGGGCGCAATATATGGCACAGGCCTGACCTTGGTCGGACTGGATTTTGGCCTTCTTATCGGCATCGGAACCGGAATGATGGCTTTTGTTCCGTATGTCGGAATGGCAATAGGGTCGCTCGTGGCGCTTGGCGTTGCTTTGATGCAGTTCAGCGAGATAGCTGATTTTTTGCTTGTGGCGCTTGTTTTTGGTGTTGGTCAATCAATAGACGCAGCATTCTTAACGCCAACCCTTGTTGGTGGCAGGGTTGGGTTGCATCCAGTATGGATAATATTTGCCCTTATGACGGGCGGGGCGTTATTTGGCTTTACCGGCGTGCTTCTTGCGGTTCCAACCGCAGCAATGGTAGGGGTAATTGTTCGTTTTACCATTGGCAGATACCGCGCAAGCGAGCTTTATCTTGGCCACGATCCCAATCTTTAAGCATACAACGATTGTAATTGTATATGACCGCGCCTGAACAAATTCCTATGTCCTTTGATCATCGCCCAGCGCTTTCGGGCGAGGATTTTCTGGTATCACCTTCAAATGAACGTGCGGTTCAGTGGATTGATAGCTGGCCCAACTGGCCCGGGCCGTTGTTAGTTATTGTTGGACCCACAGGGTCGGGCAAGACGCATCTTGCTAATGTATTTATCAATACCACCGGGGCAAAAAATATTAGCGCAGATGATATTGCCACAAACGGCGCAGATAACATATGCGATGGGGCTAAGGCGTTAGTTGTGGAAAATGCAGAAAAGTTTATTGAGCGTGGATTAGATGAACAGTTGTTTCACCTTTATAATACTGCGCGTGAATATGATATCCGTATTCTTATGACTGCCAAAATCCCACCAGCCAGATGGAAAATAGACCTGAAAGATCTTTCCTCGCGTTTGAACACAGCACCCATTGCAGAAATAAACCCGCCCGACGATATATTGATTGCGGCGCTTTTATTAAAACAGTTCGCTGACAGGCAAATAAATGTTGGCCAAGACATCATAAGCTACTTGCTTTCAAGAATGGACCGTTCTTTTTCTGCAGTTCGCGATGTTGTCGAAAAAACCGATAGTCTTTCGTTAAGTGAAAAACGAAAAATAACAATACCCCTTGTTCGGCGCGTGCTAGAAAATAAAATCAATAATAATTTATAACTTGGAAATAATATGCGTAAGGTTACATATTTTAGCGGTGGACTTGTTGCCGATTTTTTACTCACAGATCAAACCTTCAATAAATTTTTAGAAGATCTTGCCGATGCCGAGGGTGAGATTGAACGCTATGGCGAAAAAGACCTGATGAAGGCGCGCACGCTGTTGGATAATTTTATGCTTCGCGCGCGCGAGGATGAAAACATAGAACAAGGTGTAGGTGAAATGCTGGGGGCTAGTTATATTTGGAATTTTTTTAACACCAATCCTGATAAGTCACGCGTTATTGAGGGTAATATAATGATAATCGATTTGATTGGTGACCTTAATACCGTCGAATATGCATCAGCCAATGATGTTCAAGCAGCCCATGATCACTAATTCACCCAGCGCTTAAATCATCGAGCGTTTTAAATTACATGTGTGAAGCATAAAAAAATAAGCCGCCCCCTTTTTTTAAGGGAGCGGCTTTGCGCAACCGACAAGTCTCAGGAGGAACCGCCGGGTCACGCATTGTAAGACTGGTGCCATTATTTGCTAAGTCAGCATTTAGTAACTGCGAATGGTGGTTACAAACGGAAAATCTAGTAATTTTGAATATGTTCGTTATTTTTCCTGCACAGATGACAAAAGAATCTCAAAGGGTTAGAATGCTCTATAGTGTTTTTTCGCCCTTTTTGGTCCATTTTTATAGTTTCCCTCCATTTAACAAATCCAATAGAGAACAATCATGGATAACAGTAATTTCCCAGAGGTAACGCCAATAATTGATATTAAATCGACAGAGCGTTTCGCCAACCGCGAGCTTTCGTGGCTGGCCTTTAATACCCGGGTACTTGAGGAAGCTTCAAATTCGGCCCACCCCTTATTGGAAAGGGTGCGGTTTCTTTCCATATCGGCTGCCAACCTCGATGAATTTTACATGGTCCGCGTTGCTGGGCTTAAGGGGCAGGTAAGGGCAGGGGTTAAAACCCAAAGTCAAGATGGCCTAAACCCAGCACAACAACTCGAAGCCATAAACAAAGCGGCTAGCGAACTTATGTCGCGCCAACAGCTTTGTTGGCTTGGTTTGCGTGAAGAGTTATCGGTTGCGGGAATAAAGGTTTTAAGCGCAAGCGATATTACAGCGCGTGACAAAACGTGGTTGGAAAAATATTTTATGGAACATGTGTTCCCGGTGTTAACTCCGTTGGCGATTGACCCAGCACATCCTTTTCCATTTATTCAAAATCTGGGGTTTTCCCTAGTTATGCTGTTAAAGCGAAAAAAATCAGAAGAAATACTCCGTGCACTGTTGCCCATTCCACACCTGTTAGAGCGGTTTATCCGTCTTCCTGGTGCAGCTACGCGTTTTATACCCATAGAAGACATGGTCACGTTGTTTATGGATCGTTTGTTTCCTGATTATAAATTACAAGAAACATCATACTTCAGGGTTATTCGTGATTCGGAAGTAGAAATAGACGAAGAAGCCGAAGATCTTGTTCGCACCTTTGAAAGCGCGCTAAAACGTCGCCGCCGCGGATCGGTAATCCGTCTCGCTGTAAATTCATCCATGCCAGACTATCT
>JAOUJU010000286.1 GCA_029883045.1 Rhodospirillaceae bacterium | reverse complement strand
ACCGTCTTTTACGAGTCTCAACTGCATTTCAAGCGAGACGCCAGCAACCAGTACAAACTCACCAGATTTCATGCGTGCGCTTGCAGAAGAAACAGCTTTCTTAAATGCTTCTGGAGCAAACATTGGCCAGCCACCAGCAATAGCGATGGCGTTGAGATCTGGGTGACGTGTGAGCAGATCGGTAATTACTTGGTTACCAACTGCGGGGTCGTCATTGGTTGCGAACGGTGAACCGTCTACGATTGTCCAGCCGCTGCCGATGCCCTGTTTGATACCGTCAAGGCGTTGGTTAAGGTTGTCTGCTGCCAAACCGCCGGTGATGAGGGCGATTTTGCCACCTTTTGGACGAAGTTTTTTGATCAACTTGCCGGTTTCAACGCCCAAAAGAACGTTATCGGTACCAACATAAAGCGCACGTTTTGAACCTGGTGCGTCCGCATCATAAGTGATGGTTGGGATGCCTTTGGCGACTGCTTCATTGATAACGCGAGCCATAGCTTGAGCGTTAGATGGAGAAATCGCCAGACCGTCAACGCCGCTGGTGATGAGATCGCGAACAACTTGAAGCTGTTCTGCTTCGTCATATTTTTGTGGACCACGATAATCGCATTTTACACCGATTTTTTTGGCTGCTTCCATGCAACCGTCACGGGTCAGCTCAAAGAACGGGTGAGCGGTTAGTTTTGGAACCAACGCAAATACCTTTTCTTTTGCGTTTGCAGAAGCAAACGGAGCTGCAGCGATGGCCGCTGCCACCATTACAAGACCTATTTTACGCATTATTAATCTCCTGTTATTGTGATAAATAAAGTCAAGAACCTCCCGACTTCTCAAACCCGGTAATGTCCGGGGCCTCCTTGGTTCTGAGTAGACCTCAGTTATTAATTTTTTCAGTTATTAATTTTAATGTGCTTCCTTCTTGCCCTTGGCGCGCTCTAGCAGAACCGCCAAGATGATAAACATACCCACAAACGTTCCCTGCCAGTAGGGGTTTACACCCAAAAGCAAAAGACCGTTACGTATTACCTCTATCAATAGCGCGCCGATAATTGCACCATACGCTCCGCCTTGGCCGCCCATCAGGTTGGCACCACCAATAACCGATGATGCGATGACACGAAGCTCATATCCTTCGGCAAGGTTGGCGGTTACTGACGACAAGAAGCTGGTAAGCAAAATACCGCTAATGCCGGCAAACAACGCACCAATCATGTACACTGAAATTTTTACCCGATGGGTCGGAACACCAGTAAGTTCGGCGGCGTGTTCGTTGCTTCCAAGCGCAAAAACATGCTTGCCCCACGCGGTGTATTTTAGCATGGCACCCATTATTAGGCCCAAAACGATCATCACCCAAACGGGAGAGGCCAGGCCCAGGAACTCGCTACCGCCGAGGGTAAAAAATAATTCCGTATCTGGCCCAAATTCCCAAAGCGGGCGGCCTTCGGTGGCCGCCATTGTCAGGCTTCGTCCAATACTTAATCCGCCCAAGGTTACGATAAATGGTGAAATCTTGAAACGTGTTATCAGGTAGCCGCTACAAAAACCAAAAAGCAAAGATATGGCAATACCGCCGCCAACGCCCACCCAGATGGAATATCCGGCACCCATAAGAACGCCGGTTGTGATTCCCGCAAGGGCCATTACAGAGCCAACCGAAAGATCAATCCCAGCGGTAATTATGACCAGCGTTTGTCCCAGCGCAACAATTCCGATGAAGGCAAAGTTGCGGGCAATATTTGAAATATTGGCAGGCGATGCGAACGGCTCAGATGCTATGCTTAGAATGACAAACATTATAAACAGTGCAAACGTCACCCATGTTGCCTGAGTATTGTATTTGCGAAGATATCCAAATCTTGTTTCTTTGACGTTATCAAAATTGGAAAATGGTTGTCCGCTTTTCAAAGCCCTAATCCCTTTAACTAGCCTTTTCCGGCATTTTATTTATGGCGCTGACAACCGCTGTCAGCAAGTGACCTTTGCTAAAAATGTAGTTTATTTTAGGCCGTCTCAATGGCCCCTGTAATAAGCCCTGTTACCTCTTCCGGGGATGTGTCGCTAATTGCCTTGTCTGCAACTTTTTCGCCGCGACGCATAATTATTACGCGGTCACAAACGGCAAATATATCGGGCATGCGATGACTGATTAAAATAACCGACTGGCCATGTTTTTTCATTGTGCGGATTAACTCTAGCACTTCGGCCACCTGACGAACAGAAATCGCAGCGCAAGGTTCGTCCATTAAAACGATTTTTGCTTCTGACAAACGTGTTCGGGCAATTGCCACGGCTTGGCGTTGACCACCCGACATGCTTTTTACCAAATCGGTTTCACGAACATCTGATTTTAGTTCCTGAAACAATTCAGCCGAGCGCTTAAACATGGCCTGATAGTCAAGAACCTTAAATGGTCCAACTCTTTTTTTTATTTCCCGGCCAAGAAAAACATTTGCTGCTGCCGTAAGGTTATCGCACAGGGCTAAATCTTGATACACAACCTCAATCCCGCTTTCCCGGGCGTCAACCGGGCGCTCGAAAGTGATTTCATTGTTTTCAAGAATGATCTCGCCCTTATCTGCCGGGTAGTTGCCGGAAATAACCTTTACCAGCGTTGATTTTCCGGCACCGTTATCACCCATCAGACCAAGGACTTCTCCTGGTTCAAGGTCTAGATCGACACCACGCAAAGCCTGAACCGCCCCGAAGCTTTTTTCTATATTGCGTAATGATAAAACCGACATTCACTGCCCCCAGAGATGTTAATTATTATTAAATTTTTGTAGCTAGTTTCATTACGTATACTTACTTAACCAGTCAAGATCAAATTAGGCATGGTGTTATTCAATA
>JAOUJU010000285.1 GCA_029883045.1 Rhodospirillaceae bacterium | reverse complement strand
CAGCTGTGCCATCGTGTACAAAATTATCATTAAGAGCAAGTGTGTCCACCCCAATAACATATCCATGACGCACAGCTTCGGCCTCGGCTACGTTGCGCATTTGTGTATAGGTGGCGCCAACGGCTCTTTCGCTTGCGGCTGAAACAGCGGCAGCATCGGTTGCGGTTTGCATGGAGCGGCGCTCTTGAAACCACATCCCAGCATCAATGCCCAACCCAACAAATCCTATTAATACCGGCAACATCAACGCAAACATTACCGCAATGGCGCCGCTTTCGTTTTTGCCAAACTTTGTTAATGCGTTTTTAGATGCAGCAAAATTGGATGGCGAAACAGGACCATTGGCAATGGCTTGTTCGGTTGATCCGGAACAGTTGGGAGGAGTTGTATTTTTATTGGTGTTTTTTGTCATGCCCATCACCGATCATTCCCATCACTGAGTATTTTAAGCGTGAAATACCATATTTTGCTGCTATTCGTTAAAATACTTAAAATTAGCATTATTTAAGAACCTAAATATTTACCATGCCATTATCGCTTGATGATCATATTTATGGCAGTGATGGCCATCACGTGAAAAACTGCGTATTTACCGTATGTTAGACAGTACCAGTGTATAGCCAGTTTGACCAAATTGATCATAATTGCCTAATTTGCCCTATTTTATGGTGAAAATTAGCACTTTAGCTGGCGAAAACTGGCATCAGGAAGTCTTGGCCATGGGGCACGTTATGCTGTACTGAACGCTCTTTTGGCTTTAAACTCAATTGATTAGCCCAATAATATTAGTCGGGATTGGTTTAATGATTGGCTGGCAACAATAAATTTTATGACATTGAATAATATGACATTGGGAAAAATAAAACCATTTATAGCTAATGCCGGGGCAATATTCCTGTTGACGGCAATTGTTAGTGGTTGCGCAACTTCTGGCAAGACCAGCAACGAAAAACAAGATGCAAACGCAATAGAATCAACCCTTCTAAGGGCGGCAGCTGATTCCGAACGCAATAACAGCTTTGATGCGGCTGCCGGTTATTATTCTCGTCTGCTGCAAGCAAAACCGGAAAATAGAGAAATAACGATAGCCCTTGCACGTAACCTGCGTTACGGCGGTGATGCGTCTATGTCAGCTAATATTTTGTCAGAGCTGTCCAAGCGATACCCAGACGATACAGAAATTATGATGGAACACGCTAAGGCACTTATAGCCTCGGGTGGCTATAATCAGGCACTTGCTTTGCTAGGCGTTATCATCAAACCAAACAGCGATAATTGGCAGGCATTTTCCGCCCAAGGAATTGCCTATGATTCATTGAAAAATTATAAAATGGCAGAAAAAAGTTTTTCCGAAGCACTTATCATAAGCCCAGATAATCCCATTGTGCTTAATAATATGGCCATGTCTCTTGCCCAGGCCGGGAACATTAAAAAAGCCATCACAACCCTTGAAAGGGCTGCTTTGATTAATAGGGGAAGCCCACAAATAAGGCAGAACCTTGCTCTTTTATATGGAATTAGTGGCAATAAGGAAAAGGCCAAATCCTTGGCCGTTATGGACCTTGACCCAAAAGAGGTTGAGACCAATGCTAGTTTTTATCACCGTTTTGATGGTGCCACCCAATGAATGAAAACACTATAGCGCAAAACTCAAGGCGTCACGCAGTTAGAATAAGCACTGTTTATGGTGGGCGCATCAGCCAAGCGGGAAAAGCATACAAGTGCGTTATTTCCGATATATCGGAAACTGGCGCAAAATTGCGATTGAAAGAAATTAGTGATAAAACCCTAATTGTTAAAGATCTGGGGGTTCAGCTTATTTTTGATCGATTGGGGGAGTATAAATCCCTGAATGGTGATTTGATATGGATTAAGGGCGAAGAAGCCACTATGGGTATTAAATTTTCTGATATTGAAAAAAAACGCCACAGTGTAATTGCAGCCCTTATGCCTAATCGATGGAATTTGGTGCAAAATAGCGCGCCAAATAAGGAAAATGAAAGTTAACAAAATCAGCCCATTGCACCGGACACCGCCCTTTGCCAAGATGACAAAAGGGCAATAGAAGAAATCTCAACCTACTATCATTGCAGGATAATTGGCATACAGGATGAACAAAAAATCTCCAAATAATGGAAATGGAAGCGGCCGTACCTTGAAAAAGATCGAGCTGCTTACTGAAGCACCGCCTGAGATTGTTGCCGATCTGGAAAAGAAATGCCGCTGGCTGAACTTTGACCAAAACCAGATAATAGTTGATCGCGACGATGAATCTACTGACGTTTATTTTATTATAAGCGGCAAGGTCAAGGTTATGGATTTTCTTGCAGATGATCAGGAAATTGCCTTAGCTGAACTTGGGCCCGGCGCCAGCTTTGGCGAGCTTTCGGCCATGGATAAATCAAAGCGTTCAGCCCGAGTTACCGCGTTAGAGCCAACAGTGATGGCGACGCTCAGCAGTAGCGATTTTCGCCGTCTGCTAATGGATGTTCCAGGCATTGCGATTATGTTGCTTAAGCGTTTTGCTGCACTTATTCGCACATTAAACACCCGCATCACGGCACTTAGCACCATGACACCCCACCAAAGGGTCTATTATGAGCTGATCCGCATGTCAGAACCAAATCCGCAAGGCGATGGTACGTGGCTGATACATTTTCTGCCAAAACACGAGGAAATAGCCAGTTGGTCCGGGACATCCAGAGAGGATGTGGCCATGGCAATTGGGCATCTGGCCAGAGAAGGGATTGTCGGAAGGAAGCATAAGTCATTGATAATAAAGGATCATGACCGTCTTCAGTTGCTTTTGAACCTGTGATGTGCATCATATAGCCTAGAAAATAGGCCTGAT
>JAOUJU010000284.1 GCA_029883045.1 Rhodospirillaceae bacterium | reverse complement strand
CACCACATTGGTTTTACTAATTTCTGTATCTGCAATTTCTTTGGTTGCTTTCTCGGCAGTAATTTCGTTTGTGGTGTTTTCCACATTGGTTGTGGCAAATGCAGGGGGTGTATTTTTTATTGGTGTATTTGTTTTGCGATCAAGCGAAAGGGCGGAAAAGTCCAGTTTATTTTCCGCCAACATTGAATCAATATATGTAGATGACTTTTCCTTAAAGCCATACCCAGTAGGGTCTATTTCGAAAATTATTGCAAAAATAGCTACGCCCAATACAAGCGACCCAATAAACCATACGCTCGATGAGTTAGGGGTTGCCCCTCTGCCTAAAACTTCACCGGCTGATCTATTTGCAATTTTTCTATTTATTTTTTTAACGCCTTCAGCATAGGCGCCAAGCAACGCGCGATCACATATGCTGTTTATTAGGCGTGGTATCCCACCGGATGATTTTTTTATTACACGTATTGCGCCTGCGCTAAATACAGTTTCGTTCATTCCAGCAACGCGCAAACGGTGATCTATGTATTTTTTGCAATCAGCAAGGCCCAGCGCATCAAGATGATAGCGCGCCGTTATTCGCTGCGCAGTTTGGCGGAATTTCTGTTTTGCCAGAATGCTATTTAGTTCAGGTTGACCAACAAGAATTATTTGCAAAAGTTTTTTTTCTGCCGTTTCAAGATTTGTCAGCAAACGAACAAGTTCAATTGATTCCTCGGGCAGGGCCTGGGCCTCATCAATAAGCAATACCGGGCTGCGCCCACGTGAATGTGCATCTAAAAGATGAAGATTAAGAGCATCAAAAAAAACTTTAAGATTGTTTGTGTCTTCGGGGTAGGCGATGTGCATCTCGTCGCAAATTGCCGCCATTAATTCCAGTTCGCCAAGCTTAGGATTTAAAATTAATGCTAGATCGGCTTTTTCTGGAAGCTGTTCAGCCAGCGCCCGACACACCGTTGTTTTACCAGTTCCAACCTCACCAGTTAGTAGAACAAATCCGCCGCCCTCACCAACGCCAAACAAAAGGTGCGCAAGCGCTTCTTGGTGGCGTGGCCCCATGTACAGGTAGTGCGGGTCGGGTATAATTGAAAACGGATTTTCACGTATTCCGAAAAAATCCTGATACAAAGATTTGGTCATACCGTAGCGTTGCCCATTTTAATCATGACTGACATAATATTAATTTATATACGATAAATTCTATAATGACAGCATGTTAGCAGCTAAATGGTTGTGGTGTTAATGCGCTAGCGCACAGGTGGTCAAAATCCCTGTGTTCCCTATGTTTGTGTAGGGAAAAAATATCTAAAAAACCCTTTAATTTGACCAATTTGCGGTCTTTAATGCCCCATCCACTGCTTTGAGAAACATGTTTATATCAATCGGCTTGGTTAGGTAGCGCACGAACCCAACTTTCATGCCGCGCTCAATATCATGTGGCATGGCGTTGGCCGAAAGTGCAATCACGGGAATATGTTTTGTTTCTTCCATTGAATGAAGAATTTTAAGAGCCTCAATCCCATTCATTCCGGGAAGGTTGATGTCCATAATTATTATATCTGGGTTTTTCTCTTGCGCAATTTTTATGCCTTCTTCAGCTGTTTCGGCAGAGATAAATTTAGCCCCATCAACTCGGTTGATAACTTTTTCAATAAGCATCCTATTGGCAGGATTATCTTCAACATACAAAAGTGAATAACCAACGGCAGAATAATCCATCGAGCTAGCTTTTTTGTTTGTGCTTTTTGTGTTTGATTGATTGCTGGTGTCTGTAGGTATTTCAATCCAAAATGTACTGCCTTCGCCAACAGTGCTTTTAAGACCGATTGCTCCACCCATGCGTTCAACCAGCTCTTTGGTTACCGCTAGACCAACGCCAGTTCCTTCTATCTCGGAATTTTCCGCCTCAAGTCTTGTAAAGGCGATAAATACTTTATCGAAATTTTCAGCAGCTATACCTTTGCCGCTGTCTGTTACATCTATCCGAACATAACCATTATCAGTTTGCTTTATGTTTATGGATAGATTTCCATTTTCTTTGTTGTATTTAATTCCGTTAGATAAAAGATTAATCAATACTTGTTTCAACCTAGTGTCGTCGGCAAGAACCTGTGTTTGCGCGGAATCTGACGCATTTGTGCTTATGATAATTGACCTTTTTTTCGCCAACGGTGACACAAGATCAATACACTCGCTTATCATGGTGGAAATATTTATCGGTTCGAGCGTTATTTCGGCCATTCCGGCCTCTATCTTAGCTAGGTCAAGCGTATCATTTATTAGATCGAGCAAGTGCTCGCCCGAGCGTAAAATTATATCAACGTATTCTTGTTGTGTTTGGTCCAATGGGGATGCTTTGTTATAGGTCAGCATTTGGCCAAAACCCAAAATAGCATTCATCGGTGTTCTAAATTCGTGGCTCATTGAGGCAAGAAAATTAGATTTTGCCTTGTTGGCTGTATCTGATTTATCGCGGGCATCGCGCAGGGATTTTTCAATTAGAAACCTCTCTCTGGCATAGCTGACGGAACGCTTTAGCAGTTTTGGATAAGTTTCATCCTTTATTAGATAATCTTGCGCCCCAATTTGTAGCGCCTCAAGACCGATTGATTCATCATCCGTAGCAGTAAGAACCACAACAGCTATGTCTGGCGTGGCTGTGCGTACTCGACTAAGGGTTTCCAAGCCAGTTGAATCGGGCAGGGTAAGGTCAAGCAAAATAAGGTCAAAATCTTCTTGTTTAAGATGTTCTGTGGCTTCGCCAAGGGTTGTGCAGTGGGTTAAGCTAAATTTCCCATGAACGCTATCTGCGCCTTCTGATACTAATACATTTTGCACCAGCATCGCAGAGGTGGA
>JAOUJU010000031.1 GCA_029883045.1 Rhodospirillaceae bacterium | reverse complement strand
ACGGTTCCATGCTCTAGACCTGTAGGTATTACCTTTACTCCCGCCTGCTCAAGAACTTTGATCACTTCTTGTGGATTGCTAGGAGTGGCAATGTCTATGTCTTTGACGGGACGCTTTAGTATTGAATCGCGCACACACCCGCCAATAAAGCGCGCCTCAATACCGCCCGCCTTTAGCACGGACATAAGTTCGCGTGTTTGTGGTGTTTTCATCCACGGTTGGGGTGGTATTTTTCCGGTGGGGTCCACTGGGTTAAATCCGCCTAGATAAATATGAACAAATATTAAGTACGCAAAATTTGAATATCAGTTTTGTTTTGGCGTCATTTCGCCAGGAACAATCTTACCATCTTCATAGCGTGGCGGCTGGTAATTAGATTCTGCCGGTGATCCACCAAGTATTGCAATTATGCCAAGCCCTATGGCCATTAATAGCACACCAGCAAGAACCAACCGTATCCACGGGGTTTTTATTTCAAGGTGCTCTACATCTTCGCCAGCACGTTTGGCCGCATCTATTTTGCGCCTGACCCAACCCATCCAAATAAAATACAAAACGCTAGGCAGAACCAACGGCAAAACATAGGTAAAAATAATTCTTATCATTTATTGCCCTTCATGAATTATATATTAATACTGCCTAGTACTTAAAAATGGCCAAGTAAACCATTACCATTATATTCTTTTTTTTCCAATTGTCAGAACCTCAAATAAATTAAACAGCATTCCGGCTGTGGCGCCCCATATATAATAATCCCCATAAGGCATAGCATAAAACTTTCTGATAGCGCCCTCAAAACTTCTTTGCAAAAGCTGGTGGTTTACCGGGTCCATAAAATGAGCCAAGGGGACTTCAAAAATCTCGGCCACCTCTCGAGGGTCAGGTTGCAGGGCGAATGATCCAAAAATATGCCCAATCACCGGAACGATTGAAAACCCGGTACGGGTTATGTAGGTGTCTAGCCTGCCTAGAACATTTATGTTTTCTATTCCAATTCCCGTTTCTTCATGGGTTTCGCGAATTGCCGCAGCGGTGGCATCTATATCGTCACCTTCAATGTGGCCACCGGGAAAACTTATTTGCCCGGGATGATGTTCAAGATCGTCAGTACGACGTGTCAATAAAATGTGCAATCCATCCGGGCGCTCTAGCAAACCAATCATTACTGCGGCTGGGCGAAGCTTGATGCCAGATTGTATTTCTGTCACAAGCTCACTTGCCATTTCTGGATTTAGATCATGATCGCCCCGCCCTATGTTTGTGCAGGTGAATGGCGCATTTGTGGATGCGGTATTTTCCGCATTTTTTAAACGCTCACAAACCCACTTAATATCCATTAACTATCCGTGGGGGGTCGCATTACCAATTGGAAAAAACGCCCCCGCGCTCCAAAATCCCCTAACTGGATTATCGCTCGATACTGTTTCAACGCTTAATTCGTGCAATTGCAAAAATATATCGTTTCGTATCAAAACTTCCATGTTGTTTTCCATCTTAACATATGGGGCAAGATTTTGAATTGCTGGGTTTGGCTTTAGATAAAAGGGGCTTTTTGATGAAATAGTTACTTTTTGTTCGGTGCTTGTTAACAGGCTTATTTCCTGCTTTTTACCCTTTCCCGATGCGGTCATTTCGACCGCAATGAACGGTGCATCGGCAACCGATATTCGCCCCATTTCGGTGGGGGAAACTAACCAGTAGCGACCATCGGCGCTAAGGGCCAGCATGTTCGAAAGTAGGCACGCTAATTCCTTGCGCTCAATCGGTTTGGAATTGTAGTACCAGGTCCCATCGCGTCCTATTTTAATATCCAGATTACCGCAGTACTCGCGATCACCTAATGGCACAGGTAGGTTTAAATCGACCTCTCCCGGGTCAACAAAAATAGGAAAATCATTGTTATCTGATATTTGCGAGACCATATTTAACCTAACTAATTTATGCACAGATTTAAGCAAAGTATCCATGCGTTATTACCCTGTAATATACTTGTTTCCAGGGAGAGCATTTGGGCTTTAGCCATGTTAATATGGTGCTTATTTGGGTATCTAAAAGTAATTTTTTAAGTATTGTTAGCCCTTGTGCTAGATATGGTGTTTCACTGGAGAGTAGATGATAAAAATTACACCAATTGAAAAACTGGGCCATGCAGACCACGGCTGGCTTAATGCTAGGCATCATTTCAGTTTTGCCGATTATTATGACCCGGCCCGCATGGGGTTCGGCCATTTACGGGTATGGAACGATGATACAATCAAAGGCAACAGTGGCTTTCCCATGCACCCACACCGGGATATGGAAATAATAACCTATGTCCGCACCGGTGCCATAACCCACGAAGATAGCCTGGGCAATCGGGGGAAAACAAGCGCCGGTGAAGTGCAAGTAATGAGCGCTGGTACTGGCATTCGTCATTCCGAATACAACGAAGATGAGGAAACGCTGACCCTTTTTCAAATTTGGGTAGAACCAGATAGGACAGGACACACCCCTAGATGGGACGCAGCTATGGTTTCAACCGCAACGGATGACCAATTTCGCTTACTTGTATCGGGGCGAAAAAAAGACGAAGGCGCTGGTGCATTATTTATTCATCAAGACGCAGCTTTTTATCGTGCCAACCTAGAGGCAGGAGCAAAGGTTGAATATGTAACCGAGCCGGGAAGAATGATATACCTTGTTCCGGCGAAGGGTGAAATTGCGGTTAATGGATCGATTGTCCCGGTGCGTGCTGGGGTACAGATTGAAGACGAAGACCGCATAACAATAGATGCCCCCGAAGGAGCCGAAGTTGTGCTGCTGGACCTTCCTTAAAAACGTGATTAAGTTTTTATCAACGCGGAGAGGGCAATGAAAGCTCAGGTAAATTGGATTGGTGGCGTCGCCTTTGAGGCAACGGCCGATAGTGGCCATAAGGTCATAATGGATGGCGCCCCTGAAAGTGGTGGCGACAACAAAGGTTTTCGGCCAATGGAAATGGTTCTTTTGGGAATGGGTGGGTGCACATCATTTGATGTGGTTAGTATTTTGAAAAAGGCTCGCCAAGAAATTGATGAATGTTTGGTCGAAATAACCGCTGAACGCGCAGATACCATTCCAAAGGTGTTTACAGCCATACATATGCATTTCAAGGTTAAAGGCAAAAATATTGAACCGGCAAGGGTAGGGCGCGCAATCTCACTTTCCGCTGAAAAATATTGTTCTGCGGTGGCAATGTTAAGCAAAACTGCAACCGTTACCCATGATTTTGAAATTATTGAAATTAGCTAAACGTTTTTTATAGGTTTCATTGATGGTTTTGTCCGGCTAAACTGATCAGCAAAATTACATATACGGTGAGGGGGATCCAAATGCCTTATGTTTTGCGAAACACCGAAGGACGCATAATTGCGGTCCTAAGCGAGCACGTTGAAGGTGCAGAAATGGTTGCCGCCCATGACGCGCAGCTGACCGAATTCTTACAAAAAGATAGCCCCGAATCAAAAGCGCAGGCCGAATTGATTGAATCCGATCTGGGCATTGTTCGTGTTCTAGAAGATCTGATCGATATTTTGATAGAACGTGGCCACATAATGTTTACTGATTTCCCCCAGCCAGCCCAAAGAAAACTTCTTTCCCGCCGTGGTCTGCGCAAGGAATTTTCTTATATGGATGATCTATTCAACGAGGAAAATGGTCTTGATATGCCTGACCCCGATGAAGACGGCGAAGGGTTTTTATAAAATTTAATTATTGCCTATGCATAGCTTCACCACGGGCAAGCCCTAGATGGTGGGCTTGGTGATGGCTACCGGAAACCATAAGACCATAAAAACCAAGTGCGCGAATATGCGCAGTTTCTTTTGCATCAGGTGACGTTACAATTAATTTTGCCCCGCTCGTTGTGGTTTCAGCTTTCGCCGTCCAACCATTAAGCCCGTTTATCATTGGTGCGTGCGCCGGCACCATAGATTGAACGGCTTGTAACGCACGACCTTTGGCGTTAATGGAAAATTCCAACCCACCATCGATGATTTTATCATGCACCTGTGTATCCATAATCAGCAGGTTCATATCAACCAGATGTGCATGCAGCGCAGTTATATCCACCTTTGACCAGTCGGTTTTTGGATCTGCTTCTAATATGGCTATTATTTCCCCCATCGCACCAAATGCATCTTGCCCCGGCAAAGTTGGGCCACCTGTACCAAGTGTTGTTTCGTGCATTGTTTCATGCATTGTGTCGTGCATTGTGTCGGAATGGGTTTGTGCAGTTGCAGCATTTAGATTAAGCAAAACCACAAGCGCTGTGACCATAGCGGTAAAAACCGGTTTGTTATTTTGCATAATTATAAATTTTCCATCGCTAGGGTTTATTCGTTTGTTTCAGGCTTCCATCGCAATACCGGGCTTCTGGCTGCCGCCGTTTCATCAAGGCGACGACGCGGCGTGTGGCGCGGTGCCGAATGAAAAAATTCAGCGTCGCCGGCTTTGGCTTTGTCGGCCAGCCCGCGAACTGTTTTTATGTATAGATCAAGCGTTTCTTTTGATTCGCTTTCGGTTGGTTCCATCAGTAACGCACCATGCACGACCAACGGGAAATACATGGTCATTGGATGAAAGCCTTCATCGATCATTGCCTTGGCAAAATCCAACGTACTAACGTCGGTATCTTTCAAGAAGCGGTCATCAAACAAAACCTCGTGCATGCAAAGCCCATCAAACGAAACGCTTAAGGTATCACCCAAACTGGCACGAAGGTAATTAGCATTTAATACCGCATCACCCGATGCCTGCATTAGGCCGTCGGAACCGTGGCTCATCATGAATGCAAGGGCACGGGTGAACATTCCCATCTGGCCGTGATAGCCCTTTAGCCGACCAAATGGCACGCCATCTGATTCGTTTGCATCTTCCACTAACTTAAAAGCATTTCCGTCATGAATGACGTATGGAACGGGGGCAAATGGGGCCAATGCTTCGGATAAAACCGTCGGGCCTGCACCGGGGCCACCGCCACCGTGGGGGGTTGAAAATGTTTTATGCAAATTGATGTGCATACAATCAATACCCAGATCGCCCGGGCGAACGCGGCCACAAATAGCGTTAAGGTTGGCGCCATCACAATAAAAATATCCGCCTGCTTCGTGAATGGCATCGGCAATTTCAATTATGTCGTTTTCAAACAAGCCGCAGGTATTGGGGTTGGTCAACATTATGCCTGCTACGTCGGGCCCTAGCTTGGCCTTGAAAGCAGCGATATCAACCCGGCCTTTATCGTTGGCGGGAATTGAATCCACCGTAAACCCACAAGCCGCCGCCGTTGCCGGGTTGGTGCCATGTGCGCTTTCGGGCACAAGAACGCGGGTGCGGTTTTCACCCCGCGCAGTTATGGCAGCGGCAATGGCCATCATCCCGCAAAGCTCGCCGTGCGCACCGGCGGCAGGACTCATGGCAACTGCGGGCATATTGGTTAATGTTTTTAACCAGTGGGCCAGTGTATCGATAAGTTCCAGCGCACCCTGAACGGTTGATTGCGGTTGTAGGGGGTGCAAATCACCAAGACCCTGCATGCGGGCAATTTTTTCATTTATCCTAGGGTTGTGCTTCATGGTGCACGAACCAAGCGGATAAAAACCAGAATCAATGCCGTAGTTTTTTTGGCTAAGGCGAGTGTAATGGCGTACAATTTGTGGTTCAGAAAGACCGGGGAGGCCCACATTTTCTTTTCGCGCTAAACCACCAAGGCGCTCGTTACTAATTTCAACCGGGTTGATATCAACCCCGGTGCGTCCTTCTTCGCCCATTTCAAAAATTAGCGGTTCATCAAATTCAAGACCCTTTGATCCGCTAATGGTGGCGGTTCCCGGTTGTTGCGAGCCGGCTACCGGAACGTTGGTGCGACCTTGTGACATATCAGCCATTACAAGATCTCCTTCAATGCTGTGGTTAATGCTTGCATGTCCTTGGGCGTGTTAGTTTCGGTAACGGCCACTATCATCATGTTTGTAAAATCTGAATTACCGGGGAAAAGCCGTGAAAGGGGTATGCCGCCAAGGATGCCCTTGCCTGCTAATTTTTCCACCACTTCAGCTGCGGGTTTTGAAAGTTTTACGGTGAATTCGTTAAAAAATGTTTTGTTTAAAACTTCGACCCCGTCAACTTTGGCTAACATATCTGCTAATTCACATGCGTAGGCATGGTTGGTTCTGGCCAAACGTTTAATTCCTTCGTCACCCAATAGTGACGCATGAATAGAAAATGCCAACGCACAAAGGCCCGAGTTTGTGCAAATGTTTGATGTCGCTTTTTCCCGGCGAATGTGTTGCTCGCGGGTTGAAAGGGTTAGCACCCAACCGCGTTTTCCTTCGACGTCTTTGGTTTCGCCGCAAACCCGGCCCGGCATCTGGCGCACGTATTTTGGATTAGTTGCAAAAAGTCCAACGTATGGCCCACCAAATCCAAGCGGATTACCAAGGGACTGCCCTTCGCACGCGACAATGTCAGCGCCTTGGTTTCCCGGTGCCTCCACCAGACCAAGTGACACAATTTCGGTGTTTACTGCAATCAACAGCGCGCCTTTTTCGTGCGCTGCTTCGGCAATTTTTGTTAAATCATGAAGATTTCCAAAAACATCAGGGGTTTGCACAACAACGCACGATGTTTTGTCATCAATTAGGGAAATAAGTTCAGCCACGTCATCGCCACCGGCTTTGGGTGCGGGCGAAACAATTTCAAAGCCAAGATATTTTGCATGTGTTTCGGTTACCTCGCGGTAATGCGGGTGTAGACCGCCCGCAATAACTGCGCGCTCACGCCTAGTTACGCGGTTGGCCATCATTACGGCTTCTGCGGTTGAGGTTGCGCCGTCATACATAGATGCGTTGGCAACTTCCATTCCGGTCAGCATGGCGACCTGAGTTTGAAATTCGAACAATACCTGTAATGTGCCTTGGCTAACTTCGGGTTGATAAGGGGTGTAGGCGGTCAAGAATTCGCCCCGCTGTATCATGTAATCAACCGTTGCCGGGATATGGTGGCGGTATGCACCACCACCAAGAAACGACGGTGAGGTGGAAGTGTTAAGGTTTTTGGCCGCCATTTCAGCCATAATTCTTTCCACTTCCATCTCGCCCTGACGTGAGGGGAGGTCCACTGGCGCCTTTAACAGCGCCTGATTTGGTACGTCAGCAAATAATCCGTTGATGTCTTTTACACCGACAACGCCAAGCATTTCTTTGCGGTCTTCATCGGTTAGCGGCAGATAGCGCATTTAGTCGGTTCCTATTAATCTAAAGAGCTAAGGTATTCGCCGTATTCGGCATCATTCATCATTCCATCCAGTTCGGACGTGTTGGACATTTTAATTTTAAAGAACCAGCCATCACCGCCAGCTTCGCCAGACACCGCAGCAGGGTCATCGGCAATAGCTGGGTTGCCTTCGGTTACTTCGCCGCTAACGGGGGCGTAAACTTCGCTGGCAGCTTTGACCGATTCAACCACGGCTGCCTCATCGCCTGCCGTAACAGACTTACCAGCATCCGGAACTTCAACAAAAACAAGATCGCCCAGTTGTTCAAGTGCGTAAGCGGTAATGCCAACGGTTGCGATATCGCCATCAACCGAAACCCATTCGTGATCTTTGGTGTATTTAATTGTGCTCATTTTTCTAGCTTCCTTTATTCTTTAGGTACGATAATGGTGCGGAGTAAACGGCATTTTTACAACATTGGCTGAAATTGCCTTGCCGCGAACAATTAGATTCAATTTGGTGCCTTCAGCGCTGAAAGCAGTTTTGACATAACCCATTGCTACTGGGCCATCAACGCTAGGGCCAAAACCGCCGCTGGTAATAATGCCGATGGCGTTTCCATCCACATCTTGGATTTCAGTTCCTTCGCGTGCGGGGGCGCGACCATCCGGTTTAATGCCAACGCGTTGGCGTTCGGTTCCGTTTTCTATTTGGTCCATAATTATATTTGCGGCGGGAAAGTTTTTTTCTTCACGTCTGCGTTTGTTAATCACCCATCTAAGGCCAGCCTCAACTGGCGTGGTGGTGGTATCTATATCGTGACCATAAAGAGAAAGACCCGCCTCAAGGCGCAAACTGTCGCGCGCGCCAAGGCCAATTGCCTCGACCTCTGGTTCGGCCAAAATCTTTTTGGCAAGTTCACCCGCCATGCTTGCCGGGACGGAAATTTCAAATCCATCTTCACCGGTATAACCTGATCTGGTTACAAAACATGCAATACCCGCGATTGAAACCTTCGCGAATGTCATGAAAGTCATGTCTATGGTTTCAGGGGAAAGGCGGGCTATAACGTCACCCGCTTTGGGGCCTTGTATTGCCAGTAATGCACGATCTTCAAGAATTTCTAGCTTGGCCTTGCCAGCGGTTTTGGATTTTATATGGGCAAAGTCTGCATCCTTGCATGCGGCGTTGACTACTATGTAAAGACCATCTTCAATTTTGGTGGCCATCAGGTCATCCATGATGCCACCGCTATCATTTAGTAAAACCGTATAGCGGGTTTTGCCTGTGGGCATATCTTTATAATCACCAGGCACAAGGGCTTCAAAAGCATCTATTGCCCCGGGCCCCGTAAGGAACGCCTGACCCATATGTGAAACGTCAAACAGCCCGGCGTTGGTGCGGGTGTGTAGGTGTTCTTTTAAAACCCCCATCGGGTACTGAACGGGCATATCATAACCGGCAAATGGAACCATCTTGGCCCCCAGTTCGCGGTGCAAAGTGTCTAGCGGTGTTTTTTTAAGTTGGGTTTTATTATCGTCTGACACTCAATTATTCCTTAGGCAGTTTAGAGCAGATTCCACGGCATAAACAAAAGCCGACTTCTGCCCCACCCTGTCTTGGAACCTGAAAGATTCCCCGTTACACATACGGGTTACATCTTCGGTGAGACGCTGGTTTTATTTTTTACCAACACCTACTTTCCAGAGCCTCGTCGCCATTTGCGGTCCGGGTGCCTGAGAGATTCCGGGGCGGTTGCTCCTTCGGCGTCGATATATGACATTTAGCTGTCAAAACCGAACTCTCCCGCAATGGCTTAAAATCGAGGAAAAAACATATTTCTTCAAAAGAGCGGACATTCTAGCCGCCTTCTGGGTTTGGTCAACATGTTCCGGGGTGTGTTTATGTTAATTGACCAGGCAGGTCAGGGCTAAGGTTTTAGCGATTAGCTTTGATATATTTCAGTTCATCACGACTAAGCTGTAGCCCTATGAAAATGCGGTACTTTGTCACGGATTCGCCATCCTTCAGGGGAAGCGTCAGGGTAACCGGGACATCTTCCTGCCATAGGATTTCGCTGGAATCATCCAAATAGGTCAAGTTAACGGGAAAGCGTTGTTTGTTGATAATTGCGCCCTGACTGTCAGATAGGGCAACAAAATAATCGAATCGGGCCGTACCATCCATATTGGCCGGGCCTTTGGCTGAAAAAATTTTAGGTATAATTTCAACGCTCATAATGGCGTCATCAATATTGTGTTCGCACGATCCAGCGAATCCTTCGAATGATTCTTGGTGGATTATATTTTGCGCTACCGCAGGTTGCCCTGAGGCAAATCGAATAAGCTCAGCGCCATCAGAAATGATTGATACTTCCGGGCACTGTAGCGTTGTGTCGTTGCTAACCGATGAACACCCAACCAGACCAACGCCAAGCAACGCTAGAGTCAAATATTTGACATTTTTCGCACTGTGTTTTTTGTTGCCCGAGCGTGCCATTAGATGTCCTCGTGTGATCCATCGCAAAACGGCGGAGTTTTTGTTGCCTTGCAACCGCAAAAATAAACCGTCTCACTTTTTTCCGCTTTGTGAGCAAGAGCTTTAAATTCTGTGCCCTTGTGTGATCCATCGCAAAAGGGTTGTTTTTTACTTCTTCCGCAGGCACACCAATAATAGGTTTTGCCTTCTTCTACTTCTATTTCATATGGCTCTTTTTGTGCGCATTGTGGTTTGTCCAAGGTTATTTCCTTTATCATTATTATTTTAAATATGTGGCACTACTAGATTGGTTGCCTGAAACAACCTTAATTAACTAGCGCCTTATATACAAGATGTGCATTTACCGCAGCGCTAATCTACCTTGCCCGTAGCAATATCGGCAAGCCCACTGAGGGTAAGGGCGACCTTTGCCAATGCGCGTGAGCGACCCCATGGGTGATTTATTTTTATTGCCTCTTTTTTAGCCTGATCGTAAAGGGTCCATGCCCCGTCAACATCACCTTTAATTGCCCTTGCTTCAGAGATATCGCAAAGCATCCATACCTTGCTTAAAGAGCTTTTTATATCCTTGGTGGCGATGATTGCTTTGTCGTGGGCCAAAGTAAAATATGCGCTGTCGGCGCGTTTTCGTTCATCGGCTATAGCCCATATTATATGTGCACGTAAGCGATCATCAGATACAAGATCAGCAACCGCCAGTGATTTTGCCATCAAATCCATGTCATCACCGGCGCTTACCGCGACATCGTTATATGAAAGTGCTATGCGTGACAGGGCATAGGCCTTAGCAAAGGGAAAACGGATTGTTTTTGCCGCATCCAGCGCCTTGCCTAGGGTCTCAATCGCATCGGTTATCAATCCGGCACCTGCCTGATACGCGGCAATTTTTGACAACACTAAAGAACGATAGCGCACCGCCTCTATGGAATCTGCAGTGCTAAGCGCTATATCGGCCCTACCTGAAAGGGCCTGACCGGTGGCTGCGGCCATAAGAATTGGTACATCGTTTGCACCGTTTTTTGCCCCTTTAATTATATTTAATGCACGTGCTGGATCGCCTGCCTCTGCAAGTGCCGCCGCAACATGGCGTAATGCTTTTTCACGCAAATGATCGTCGTTAATTCTGCGCGCCACGTACAATGCATCGTCAATGAATTTTTTTGATTTTTCTATATCGTCGCTATTGTAAAGAATAACCGCTAGGCGCGACATTATGGCCGTTTTATTTAATGGGTCTTGTATTTTTTCTAAATATTCAAGCAGGTGCTCGCTGGTTTCATTGGAAAGTTCTTTTTCGCCCTTGCTGGCCATAATTTCCGTTATGGATATATAGGCCTCTATCTGGCTGTTAATATCAGGGATTATATCTACGGCTTCCATTGCTTCAGCATGACGTCCGGCTTGTGCCTGGCTTTTGGCAATATCTCGCAAGGCAACAATTATTAATTGTGGGTCATGAATGCGCCTTGCCGAATTCATCGCATCTGCGGCAAGGCCCGCCTTTGCCTGTGCGGTAAGAATTTCACCCAGCGACCAGTTTTTCATTTCCGGTTTTTCAATTTCATCAACTGAAATTAAAGCTTCAATTAACAAGCAACGAGGCGTTGTTTTTTCAACGCATTTTTTCCAGTCGTGCTTTATTAGGGCTCCTGC
>JAOUJU010000283.1 GCA_029883045.1 Rhodospirillaceae bacterium | reverse complement strand
ACACGGTAGTAAGGTAATCAAGGTTAATAGCCCGCTTGCGAAATATGGTCCCAATATTAAATTTGGACGTAGCATCGGCAACGGTAGTTAATCGTGATGGGTTAAGGGTTTGCGTCAGGGTATCAATCATCGCTTCCCATTCGTCCATTTTTACGTTGGACATGGAAAACAATAGCACAAAAAACGTAAGCATCAGCGAAACCAGGTCGGTAAAGGTTACCATCCAGGCAGCGCTAGGCTTGTCTGGTTTTTTTGGCTCGCTTGCTTGATTGTTTATTTCTGTCATTTTACCCTTACGGTGGTGTTAACTTGGTATTATTGGGGCGGCGCTACCTGATTTTCGGTATCTTCCTTGAATTTTAATTTCGTGCTCTCAATATCGCGCGTGTAAAACCACAACACCGCTTCGTCGGCGCGGCTTGGGCGCATTCCAACGCTCACGCTATCTGGCGGTATGCCGCGCTCAAACATCGCTTTAGCAAAATTGCCCGCACGGGTCATTTCCAGTGTTTCCACTATAGGCATAGATTTTCCGCCGCCAATAGTCGGAACACCAATAAGAAATTCAAGATCAAAACGCATCCCCGCTGGACGATTAGAAAGCGAAGCAACGGTACGGTCGAGCATAGGATACATGCTAGGGCGAATTGTTGCCTCGCCCGTTGTAAAAAGCGAGTTAGACTTAAGCACGACCCGCATTATTTTTCCCGGTTGAACAACCTCAACTTTTTCTATTGCCATCGCAGTCGCAAATATACCCGTAACTTGTTCTTGAAATTCCTGCGCCGCAAGAACATCACCGTCTTTTGATCTAAATGATTGCAGATCAGCCGAGGGAGGAACAATTGTTGTAAATGCACTAGAAAGGCTATCCATAACCTTTGCAGATTTTGCTTCTTCTAAGGTGGAAATCGAAACGAGTAAGATGAAAAATGCCAAGACCACAAGGTACAGGCCTAGGAACAAAGCAACCGTTTGGTCGCCAGGCTTTTCCGGTACATCGATGGATTCAAAATCGTCCATGTCGGACTAATCAAAACTCGCTAAAAGGTCATCAATTTCAGCCTGGCTTCTGCCCTGCCCCTTAAGTTGAGGACCCTCAAGTAAGTCCTCGTCACTTATCTTTTTATCTTCGTCAACGCTTGTGTTTTTCTCTTTGTCATAAATTGATTTTTCAATTTTAACACCAAAGACTTCTATCAGCTTGTCAACTCGTGCCTCTATGTGCTGCAACGTATTAACAACCTTGTTGATGCGCTGTCCTGTAATATCTTGAAATGTACATGCTTCAAAAATTTTGGTGGTGGCGTCCATCAATGTCGCTGCTGCATCACCATCAAGTTTTGACATCAAGCCATCCAAACCATCGCAGGCATCCATTATTGTGTGGGTTGCTTCGGCGGTGGCCTCTACTATCGCGCCCAATTCAATCTCAGCTTTGGGTAGAAAGTCGTCCTTTACTTCATCCGGCCTGATGGCAGCTATTTCCTGCTTGGCATCGTGAATATATCCCGCCAAGTTTTCCAGTTCGGAAAAAATCATTTTTTCAATTCTGGTAGCCGGCCTTTTTCCTCTGGCCGCCGCCTTTGCCACGCTGACAAGTTTTTTTACAGCTGAGGTACTTTTTCTTGCTGTTTTCTTTTTAACCGTTTTTTTCTTGACCGCTTTCTTTGGGGTTTTCTTTTTGGCTACCTTGCGCTTAACCTTTGGCGCGCTCGCGCGCTGGGGCGACTTGCGCTTTGCGGTCTTTTTCTTGGCAACCTTTTTCTTGGCAACCTTTTTCTTTGCTGTCTTGCGGATAGCCTTTTTGGGTTTAGCCGAAGCTCCACGGCTAGTCGTTTTGCGCTTGGTGGCAGTGCGTTTAGCTGCCTTCCCCCCGGACATTGGCAAACCCCTTAGAAATCACCGAGCACGCTGACCATCTTGGCCTTGAGGGTATCAGCGTTGAACGGCTTCACGATGTAGTTTGAAACACCGGCTTCCTTTGCCGCAATAACGTTTTCTGATTTAGATTCAGCTGTAACCATAATGAACGGTATCGCTTTAAGAGCATCTGATGACCTTACGTTACGTAGCAATTCAATGCCGGTCATTGGCTCCATGTTCCAATCAGAAATAATAAGGCCAAATTTTGGGTCTTCTTTCAGAATTTCCAACGCCGAAGTACCATCAATTGCTTCTTCAACGTTTTCAAAGCCCAACTGCTTTAGCAAGTTGCGCATAATCCTGAGCATGGTCTTGTAATCATCAACAATCAGGACCTTCATACTCATATCTACAGCCATTTAGAACTCTCCATCCGCTGGCTGGTTATTGCCGGCTAAACCATTGGGTTTTTTTCAAACCAAGCATCAAACCAAGCATCAAACCATGTGACAAATAATTGTAATAATTATTACAAAAACAAAATTACAAAACCTAAGCTAATATATTATGAAGCTAACATATATTTAGTGCCTACCCATCAATCAATACATAAAATAACAAAAAACCATACTTCATAATACGGGGTTCCTACCCTAGGTAAAACAGCCAATCATTCTTGGCAACCTTTTAAAAACAACAGATTAACCGATTTTAGTCGATTTTGGCCAAAATTGATGCTTATCCAGCAACATCTCCGGGCCTAGGCAATTTCCGCATTTTTGCCAATTCAACGGTCATTTCCTTGGCTTTTATGGGGTCCATCTTGGCCATTATGGGCGCCAAAGACCGCTCTTTCATGCGTTCTGTCACCATAAGCAAGGTATCCATTTCCATCTCTTCAAATATTCGTGCGGCGTCCTTTGGCTTCATATTTTCATATATTTTGACCAGACTGGCCAATTGGGCATCCTGCTGGCCATCATATGTCTTTATC
>JAOUJU010000282.1 GCA_029883045.1 Rhodospirillaceae bacterium | reverse complement strand
GCTTCGCGACTTACCGGATGATACGTTGGTTTATCCGGCACACGAATATACCAATGCTAATGCCGATTTTGCTTTAACAATAGAAAAATCAAACAAAGATCTTAAAGCCCGGGCCAAAGAAGTGTTATCACAAAGGGAAAAAAATTTACCAACCATTCCCGCCACCATAGCCCAAGAAAAACTATGCAATCCTTTTTTGCGTGCCGATGTTTCATCGGTTCAGGCTGCAATAAAAATGAAGGGCGCTAACCCGGCAGATGTATTCGCTGAAATAAGAAAAAGAAAAGATAATTTTTAAAAAACAATATTAAAACAAGGAAAATAATTTATGAAACTGCACTATTCGCCAACGTCGCCATACGTTAGGAAAGTTCTTGTTTCAGCTATTGAATTGGGTATTAGCGCATCCATTGAATTGCTGCCCACAAATGTTTGGGATCCAAATACCGATATCGCCAGCCATAACCCATTGGGCAAGGTTCCGGCATTGGTGACCGAGGGCAGCGAAATACTTTACGATTCACCGGTAATTATTGATTACCTTGATAGCTTAAATCCGGACATTGAATTGATACCCGCATCCGGGCGGGCAAGATGGAATGCATTGCGCCGTCAAGCATTAGCCGATGGTATAATGGATGCTGCGATCTTAAGGCTATTGGAAGAAAAGCGCCCAGATAGTGAACGTTCAGATGGGTGGATTGCCCGGCAAAAGGGCGCGCTCAACCGCGCGCTCGCGCAATTTGAATCCGAAGCCGATGGGTTTGGCATTGATATTAATATCGGTACCATTGCCGCCGGGGTGGCGCTTGGTTATCTGGATTTTCGCTTTGCCGGTGATAACTGGCGTGTCGATAACCCGGCATTGGCCGATTGGTTTGATATATTCTGTGACCGACCATCAATGGTGGAAACCATGCCCAAGGACCCGACCTGATATCGTTTAAGCGGCCAAGAACTGCCCACCGTTAACGGTCAGGGTAGATCCGGTAATAAAGCCGGCATCATCTGCCACAAGAAACAAAACCGAGCGTGCAATCTCGCCTGGCTCGCCTAATCTGCCGACCGGGATATTAGGCAATATTTTTGATTCAAGCACTTCTTTGGGAACAGCCTTTACCATATCGGTGGCAACGTATCCCGGCGCTATTGCATTTACGGTGATGCCTTTTTTTGCGGTTTCTTGGGCAAGCGCGCGGGTGAAACCGATGACACCCGCCTTTGTCGCCGAATAGTTTGTTTGTCCGGCTTGGCCTTTTTGTCCGTTAATCGAGCTAATATTTACAATCCGCCCAAACCCGCGTTCGCGCATGCCATTAACAACGGTGGAGCACATATTGAAAAGTGAATCCAGATTAGTGGAAATAACCTCGCGCCACTGTTGTGGTGTCATTTTGTGAAGCATCGCATCGCGCGTTATGCCAGCATTGTTCACCAGAACCTCAATTGGGCCAATTGCGGCTTCAACCTCGGCAATACCTTTTTGGCAGGCGTCATAATCGGCAACATTAAATTTAAAAACAGGCACCCCGGTTTCAGCGGAAAATGCATTGGCCGCAGCATCATTGCCAAAATACGTCGCCCCAACATTATATCCGGCATTTTTTAACGCCTTGCTTATTTCTGCCCCGATACCACGGGTGCCACCTGTAACCAATGCACAACGTGTCATGTTATTTGCTCCCACCTTTTTATACTTTTTATTTGCGCCTTAATCCCGTTCAACGCACATGGCGATACCCATCCCACCACCGATACAAAGTGTGGCCAAACCACGTTTGGCCCCGCTTTTTTTCATTTCATGAACAAGCGTGATTAATATTCTGGCCCCGCTCGCGCCAATGGGGTGGCCCAGCGCAATCGCCCCACCGTTGACGTTGACCTTGGCCTGGTCAAGTCCCAACCCCTGATTGACCGCGCATGCTTGTGCGGCAAAGGCTTCGTTGGCTTCAACCAAATCAAGGTCAGAAACAGACCATCCGGCTTTTTCCAATGCCTTTTGTGAAGCCGGTATCGGCCCTGTTCCCATTAGTGCGGGATCAACGCCAGCGCTGGCCCACGAAACAATGCGGGCCAAGGGCTCGATGTTTTTGGCTTTGGCATCGCTTTCGCGCATTATCACCAATGCCGCCGCCCCATCGTTAAGCCCCGATGCGTTGCCAGCCGTTATCGTGCCATCTTTGATAAATGCCGGGCGCAGATCCGAAAGGCTTTCAGCCGTTACACCGCTTCGCGGGTATTCATCCGCCGCAACCACGGTTTCGCCTTTACGGGTTTTGATAACAACGGGGGTTATTTCATCTGTAAAACGCCCAGCGGCAATTGCTTTTTCTGCCTTTTTTTGCGAAAGGGCGGCAAATTCATCTTGGGTTTGGCGCGATATGGAAAATTCTTTGGCAACATTTTCGGCCGTGGTGCCCATGTGATAATCATTAAAAGCATCCCACAGGCCGTCTTTTATCATGGTATCTATCAATTGGGCGTCACCCATTTTTTTCCCTGACCTGATGTGTAATGCATGGGGGGAAAGGCTCATATTTTCTTGGCCACCGGCAACAATAATTTTTGCATCGCCTAGGCTTATGGCCTGAAACGCAAGCGCTACCGAGCGCAAACCTGAACCGCAAACCTGATTTATAACATAAGCCGTGCGCTCAACCGGGATACCGGCCGCCATTGCCGCTTGGCGGGCGGTATTTTGCCCAAGACCCGCGGTCAAGACATGGCCCATTATGACCTCGTCGACTTCTTCAGGACTGGTTTTGGCGCGCTGGAGCGCTGCTTTGATGGCGGTGGCGCCAAGTTCAGCCGCAGTAACATTTGCCAATGCGCCGGAAAAAGAGCCAATCGGGGTTCTGGCAGCAGATG
>JAOUJU010000030.1 GCA_029883045.1 Rhodospirillaceae bacterium | reverse complement strand
GGTTGATGGGTGATAAATACATTTCCCTTAAAGCCGGCAATGCAATGAATCTTCTTGATCCCGGCGCAAAGGTTATAAGCACCAAAGATTTTCGTTCTTTAGAAGATCAGGTCGGTGAGATAATCTTCCTTGCTACCGGCGGCGAGAATAAATAATCACAACCTTAAGGCCACCATCATGGATTTCATGAAAAAGGTTACTGTTTATGCCTTTTCCACCATTTGTATTGCTTCGCTGCCCCTAACGGCTGCGGCAGAGCCATATCAAACGGTGGTTTTGCAAGGGCTGGACAAGGTAACCGCACGGGTTTCAACCATCGAAGCCCCATTAGGTGACACCATAACCTTTGGCACGCTGGAAATAATAGCGCGCCATTGCGACAAGCGCCCACCGGAGGACCTGCCCGAAAGCACAGCCTTTCTTGATATATGGGAAGTTCGCCCGCTTGAGCCAGCAAAATCTATTTTTCGCGGTTGGATGTTTGCGTCCAGTCCGGCGTTAAATGCATTAGAGCATCCGGTTTATGATGTTTGGGTTCTTGATTGCAAAAACAAGATTGAAAAACCAGCAGAAGAAAAGCCCGAACCAATCGAAGCAGTACCAGCCCCGCCCGCACCAGATGGGCAGATAATAATCGAGTAATTAAAGCAGGAACAACACCCATGTCGCCTGAAATATGGATAGCCTTTACACTTACTTCGTTGGCACTGCTGGCAATGCCGGGGCCAACCGTAATGCTAGTTGTAAGTTATGCATTTAGCGGTGGAAGAAAAACAGGGTTGGCGACGGTGCCTGGCGTGACGTTGGGTGATTTTACCGCCATGACGATATCGCTTATGGGTGCAGGCGCGGTGTTGGCCGCATCGGCCACGCTTTTTACAATATTAAAATTATGTGGTGCGGCCTATTTAGTATGGATGGGCATCGGGCTTTGGCGTTCTGGCGGCGAAAACAAGGGTTTTAAGAAAAATTTTCCAGTTCCTAAAATGGGTAAACTTTTCACCAACGCCTATGTGGTGACGGCGCTTAACCCAAAAAGCATTATATTTTTTGTGGCGTTTGTTCCGCAATTTGTCGATCCCGCGCGCCCCGTATTCCAACAGTTTGCTATTTTGGAAGCGACCTTTGTTATTTTGGCGATGATTAACACCGCCCTATGGGTGCTATTGGCAGATAAAATGAAGAAAATCTTTTCAAGTAATGCTGCGGTTGTGCGCGCTAACCGCGTAGGCGGTGGATTGCTTATTGGCGCCGGGGTTTTGACGGCCGCAACCGGAACGGTTGATTAGGCTGTTTATTTGCTATTTTCTAAAACCGCATTAAGTGATTTTTCCAGTTCATCCGCATTGGGGTTTAGCGGAAATTTTGCGTCCACACCCAATGCGCGCTCAAGGCGCTCAAGGTATTCACGATTAGAAATTTCTACCGCACCCATGGTTTTTAAATGATCGGTTAAAAACTGGGTATCAAGTAAAGCATAACCACCCAACTTTAGGTGGGCGACCAAATACACCAACGCTACCTTTGATGCATCGGTTTCAAGGGAAAACATGCTTTCACCACAAAATGCACCGCGCAAACTAACGCCATAAAGCCCGCCAACCAACCTTTCGCCTCGCCAACATTCAACCGAGTGAGCAAGCCCCATTTTATGCATTTCATTATAGGCGCGAATAATTTCATCGTTTATCCATGTTTCAGACATCGAACCATCATGGTCAGCCCGGGGCAGAGCGCAGCCTTCGATTACTCGGTCAAATGCAGTATCACACTTGATTTCAAATTTATTTTTGCGGATGGTTTTTTTTAGCGATTTTGAAACATGTAAGTTATCAAGCGGAATTATTCCGCGCAATCGTGGGTCAACCCAAAATATGGTTGGGTCATCGCGCGATTCCGACATAGGAAAAACGCCAGCTGCATATGCGCGTACTAGTATTTCGGGGCTTAGTTTGTGCGGTCCGGGTATGGGGCGCGACATAAATGCACCGGGGTTGTTATTTACCCCGCTCCATGAATTTTTCTAGCCAATGAATATCGTAATCACCATTAATGATATCAGGATCAACCGCAAGGAGTTGGTGAAGTGGAATTGTTGTTTTTAATCCATCAATCACGTATTCGCTCAACGCGCGGCGCAACCGCATAAGGCATTCATTACGGTTAGTGCCGTGAACAATAAGTTTAGCAATCATGCTGTCGTAATGTGGTGGTACGCTGTATCCGGAATAAAGCCCTGAATCGACCCTAACCCCAAGCCCGCCCGGGGCGTGATAAATACCAACCTTGCCGGGACACGGCATGAATGTTTCCGGGTCTTCGGCATTTATGCGACATTCAATCGCATGGCCGGAAAATTTAATATCGTCTTGGGTATAACCAAGGGGCGCGCCATTGGATATACGCACCATTTCGCGCACTAAATCAATTCCGGTAATCATTTCGGTAATTGGGTGCTCAACCTGTAGGCGGGTGTTCATTTCGATAAAATAAAATCCACCGTCTTCATATAGAAATTCAATTGTACCGGCACTGCGATAGCCAATTTTTTTAACTGCTTCGGCTGCAATTTGCCCAATCTCTTCGCGTTGCGTACGGTTAAGTGCGGGCGAGGGGGCTTCTTCTAAAACTTTCTGGTGGCGACGCTGCAATGAACAGTCACGTTCGCCTAAATGCACCACGTTACCGTGGTTATCTGCCAGCACCTGTATTTCAATGTGGCGTGGGCGGGTAAGGAACTTTTCAATATAAACTTCGGGGTTGCCAAAAACCGAACCCGCTTCCGAACGCGCAGTAGTAAGCGCAATTTCAAGCTCGCTGTCGTTGTTGGCCACCTTCATTCCGCGTCCACCACCACCAGCAGTAGCCTTGATAATAACCGGATAGCCTATTTCCTTGGCAATAAGTTTGGCGTCAGCAATATTATCAACCCCGCCATCGGAACCTGGAACAACCGGGATGCCGGCTTTTTTAACTGCATCCTTGGCGGCAATTTTATCACCCATCAGGCGAATGTGTTCATGCGATGGGCCGATGAAAACAAAGTCGTGCTCTTCAACCATTTGGGCAAAGTCGGCATTTTCAGAAAGAAAGCCATAGCCCGGATGAATTGCATCAGCATTTGAAATGGTAGCGGCCGAAAGAATTGCCGAAATGTTTAGATAGCTTTCTTTGGCATTGGGTGGGCCGATGCAAACAGCTTCGTCGGCTAGGCGCACGTGCATAGCGTCTTCATCTGCGGTGGAATGCACGGCAACGGTACGGATGCCCATTTCTTTGCATGCACGCTGGATGCGAAGTGCGATTTCACCGCGGTTGGCGATTAAAACTTTATCGAACATATGTGATCCGCTTTTTAAGGATTATTCGACAATCAAAAGAGGTTCACCGAATTCAACCGGTGATCCACCTTCGACCAATATTTTTGTTACTTTGCCGCTTTTGGGGGCTTTTATCTGATTGAAAACCTTCATGGCCTCAATCAGCATTACAACCTGTCCGGCGGTTACGCTGTCGCCAACATTAATAAATGCAGCCGCACCAGGTTCAGGCGAAGTATAGACCACACCCACCATGGGCGATGTAACAACGCCGGGATGTTCGGCGTGGGAAACATCAGCAGGCGCACTTTCAGCTGAGACTGCAACTGGTTGCAAGGCAGCAGGGGCTGGTCCAGTGCTATGACTTATCATCGTGCCGCCTTTTGAAACGCGAATACTTACATCACCTTCGCCGTATTCAATTTCGGCAAGACCAGTTTCATCAAGCAGCTTTGCCAGCTTTTTGATTAGTTTGTCATCAACATCTATTTTTTTATTCATATGTAGTTTTCCGCCTAGCCGTTTTTTAAAATGTTACTTGCTGCGTCCAGAGCCATTTCATAGCCAAATCCACCAAATCCGCAAATCATACCTTTTGCCGCCTTCGAAATAAACGAGTGATGGCGAAATTCCTCGCGCTGGTGGATGTTAGATAAGTGTACCTCAATAACCGGTGTAGTTGTTCCTTTGATTGCATCTAACAATGCCACCGAAGTATGGGTATATGCACCAGCGTTAATAATAAGAATATCAAAATTGTCTTCTGCCTGTTGGATCCAGTCAACCATTTCACCCTCGGTATTGGATTGGCGAAATTCGATCTCAAGATCCAGAACAGATGCACGTTTTTGGCACTTGTCTTCGATGCTGGCAAGGCTTTCCGCCCCGTAAACATCGGGTTCGCGCTTTCCCAGCAAGTTCAGGTTGGGCCCGTTTATGACCAAAACCTTTTGTGACATTCTCTAAAATCCTACCTATTGGCGGTGAATCGCTATTACCTGCGGTTTATAGCACGCGTGGATGCTTGTGGAACAGGAACTTTAGGCTGTATTAAACGGTGACATCTGGTTATTTTAAGCGAAATCATATTATTAAGCAGGGAAACCATGAACCTTACCATTAATGGCGAAAGCAAAAAATTTGAGGCATCGCTTAGCCTAGAGCAGCTTTTGGGGCAAATTGGCCTTGATGGCACCAAGGTCGCGGTTGAGCGTAATCGCGAAATAGTGCCCAAATCTACTTATAAGCAGACCATGTTAAGTGATGGTGATAATCTGGAGATTGTGCATTTTATCGGCGGTGGCAGCACCAACAACGATGGCGACAGCTTTGAAGTGGCGGGGCAATCATATTGGTCACGTCTTTTGGTTGGCACTGGCAAATACAAAGATTTTGAACAAACCGCAAAAGCGGTTGAAGCATCAGGCGCTGAAATTGTTACCGTTGCTGTGCGCCGGGTAAATGTTACCAACCCAAAAGAACCAATGTTGGTAGATTACCTTGATCCCAAAATTTACACATACTTACCCAATACCGCTGGTTGCTATTCAGCCGATGAAGCTGTGCGCACGTTGCGCCTTGCGCGCGAAGCTGGTGGTTGGGATTTGGTAAAGTTAGAAGTATTAGGCGATCAAAAAACACTTTACCCCAATATGCCAGAAACAATCATTGCCGCTGAAACGCTTATTAAAGAAGGTTTCAAGGTAATGGTTTATTGCGCCGATGACCCCATACAGGCAAAGCGCCTAGAAGATATGGGTTGCGTTGCGATTATGCCGTTGGCCGCACCCATTGGTTCGGGCCTTGGGGTGCAAAACCCGGTTGGCATTAGATTAATTGTTGAACAATCAAATGTTCCAGTTTTGGTTGATGCGGGCGTTGGTACCGCGTCTGACGCCGCAGTAGCGATGGAGCTTGGTTGTGATGGTGTTTTAATGAACACCGCAATTGCCGAGGCCAAGGACCCAATTAAAATGGCGCGCGCCATGCGCTTGGCGGTTGAAGCAGGGCGTCTTGCGTATTTGGCAGGGCGGATGGGCAAAAAGAAATATGCTGACCCATCATCACCGCTTGCTGGATTGATTTAAAATTCTGGATTTTATTTATGAACTTTGATTTATGGTTTTCATTTGTTGCCGTAACCATTGCCGCCGTGTTGTCGCCGGGGCCAGCGGTTTTGTTGGCACTGACCCATGGCGGGCTGAACGGCGCGCGTGGCGCATTTTTTGCCATTATGGGAAATGAAACTGGATTGGTAATTTTAATCGCCATTAGCATTGTCGGTATTGGCACGGTGCTTGAAAATTCGTCACAAATAATAACTTACCTAAGAATTATTGGCGGGCTTTATCTGGTGTATCTGGGTTTCAGATTAATTTTTGTGAAGCAAAAAATTTCCACAACTGATGTAAGCAGTGAAATAAAACCCGCAAAAGTTTTCTCGGCAAGAAAATCATACTTTCAAGGAATAGGGGTGGCGCTCAGCAACCCCAAGGCATTGCTGCTTATTGGTGCATTGTTTCCACAGTTTTTGGATTTGTCTCGCCCGGTGTGGAGCCAACTTGTCATCATGGGGGCGACGTTGTTGGTGTTATCATTTAGCGCATTGATGGGGTATGCGCTGATAGCGGCGAAAGCCCGGGCCAAATCAGGTTCGGCCTTAGCCGGAAAGATGAGCAAGATTTCAGGCGCGTTGTTTATTTTATTTGGAATAGCGCTGGCGTCAGACCTGCGTTAAGGCGTGGCGTTAAAGGCTGAGGCGTTAGCTGCCTTTTAAAAATGCTGGCATGTGGTCGGTTCCGCCAAGGCCGCTTCCTTCTTCGCCTTCGCTACCGTGGCCCGGTTTCTTTTCCCCGTGGGAATTTCTATCGGACTGTTTTTTTTCAACGGGCTTTACATCAACAGGCTTTACATCAGCAGGCTTTGCTTCCGTTGGTTTTGCTTCGGCTGGTTTGTTGGCCTCAGGTTTTATTGGTGTATCAGTTTTTGCTTCGCTAACCGGGGGCTTTCCAGATGGCTTGTTGCGCCCACGTCCACCACGACTACGCGGTTTTTTATCGCTCTCATTTTTTTCACTGCGTGGTGGCCTGTTGCCAGTTCCACGCGCCCCGCGCCCATCACCTTTGTCCGGCTGACCTTCGTCAAAGTCGGGGATGGGAATGCGGGGAATTGTGGTACCGATCAAGGCTTCGATGGCGGTAATGTATTTTCCGTCTTCGGGCAGGGCAATTGAAAATGCATGGCCTTCGCGTCCGGCGCGTCCGGTTCGGCCAATACGGTGAACGTAATCTTCATCGCGCATGGGAACATCATAGTTAAACACGTGGGAAAGATCTGGAATATCAAGACCGCGCGCGGCAACATCAGAACATACAAGTATATTAAATTTCTTTGCCTTGAAATTGGCAAGCATTTCGGTCCGGGCGGGCTGGCTCATATCACCATGCAGCTGGCCAACCTTAAAGCCATGCTTGGAAAGCGATTTATAAACCGTTGTAATATCGGTTTTACGGTTACAAAAAATAATCGCGTCTTTTACTTCTTCGTGTTTGATAAGCGCACGCAAGGCATCGCGTTTAAGTTTCTTTTTGGCATCCATTCCACGAACGTGGGGCGGAACCTTTAGAATGGAAATGCCCTGAACAATCATTTCCGAAGCAGATGCCGGTGCGGAAACGGAAATTTCCTTTGGGTTCATCAAAAACTTGTCGGCCAATTTTTTTATTTCAGGTGCCATAGTTGCAGAAAAGAACAATGTTTGGCGCAATGGCGGCAACAATTTTACAATTTTTTCAACATCGGGAATAAAACCCATGTCGAGCATACGGTCGGCTTCATCAATAACCAGTATCTTGATGTCGTTCATCAAAATGTGGCCACGTTCAAACATATCCATTAACCGGCCTGGGGTGGCGATTAAAACGTCAACACCACGGTCAAGCAGCTTTGCTTGTGCCGCCATGTCGGTTCCACCAATAAGCAATGCTTTTGATAGTTTGGAATATTTGCCATAGGTATCAAAATTTTGTGCAACCTGCGCTGCTAGTTCGCGGGTTGGTTCCAATATAAGCGAGCGCGGCATACGCATGCGCGCCCGACCATGGGCAAGAACATCAATCATCGGCAGGGTAAAGGATGCGGTTTTTCCGGTGCCAGTTTGGGCACAACCAAGTATATCGCGCCCCATCATAACCACGGGGATGGCTTTTTCTTGTATTGGGGTGGGGGTTTCATATCCTGCTTCGCTTACAGCGCGCAGCACATTGTCACCTAGTCCGGTATTGGCAAATGTCATGCAATTTTTAGATCGGGCTTGATGGTCAGGTTTGTTCTGGTCCGTCAAAACCCTAATCTGGGCTTTCATAAATAAGTTGTTATTTTAAATCTGGTTGGCCGGATTAACACCACGTTCGGGCTGCAATGTCAATGAAATAGGGGAAATCTGGCCATTTTCAGGCAGTTAACATAGCTTTCTCGCCTTGGCCTTGGGCGATGCTTGGGATACGTTGAGGGGGAACGACTCGCATTTTATCAAAATTCAAGGAGCGCCAACCCTTGTTAATAGACAAAGATCAATCAGCCTTGCTGATAATAGACATCCAAGAACGCCTGTTGCCGGTGATGAATGCCCCCGACATGGTGGTGGAAAATTCCAAGCACCTGATAAAGGGCGCATCCATTTTGGGTGTTGATGTGCTGGCATCCGAACAATACCCCAAGGGCCTTGGTCATTTGGTTGAACCGGTTTTATCGCTGTTGAGCGATGGTGCGGTTCAGGAAAAAGAAACATTTTCCTGTATGGCCGACGAACGCTTTGCCCAGCATTTTAATGCGTTGAACAAAACCCAAGCGATAATATGTGGAATAGAGGCCCATGTTTGCGTTTTGCAAACAACAATCGAACTTATTGCCAACGGCGTTAAAGTATTTGTGGTGGCCGATGCAACATCGTCACGCACGTCGGCCAATCATATGATTGGAATGGATAGGGCGCAAAGTGCCGGGGCCGAAATAGTAACAACCGAAATGGTATTGTTTGAATGGTTACGCCGAGCCGGAACACCCGAATTCAAAGAAATAAGTAAGCTGGTTAAATAAAATAAATGCCAAAAAATAAACTTATACTTATACCCGGCCTTTTGAATGATGAACGCTTATGGGCGCATCAGGTTAGCGCCCTTGGCGATGTGGCAGATGTTGAGGTCGCCGATATTACCCGCGAAGATAACATCCCAGATTTAGCCCGTGCAGTTTTGCGCCGGGCACCGGAAAAGTTTTCATTGGCGGGCCTTTCCATGGGTGGCTATGTTGCCCAAGAAATTATGCGCCAAGAACCAAATAGAATTGAACGCCTTGCCTTAGTTGATACGTCGGCCCGGGCCGATACTCCAGAACAAACTAAACGTCGAAAATCAATGATGGAGCTTGCCACGCACGGAAAGTTCAGGGGCGTTACGCCAATGTTGTTACCTAATTTGGTTCATCCCGACCATGTTAATAAACCCGGTATTGGCGACGTGGTTTTACAAATGGCAGAAAATATTGGCAAGGATGCTTTTTTGCGTCAACAAACTGCACTGATGCACCGGGTTGATTCAAGACCGGATCTAAAAAACATAAATTGCCCAACATTGATTTTATGTGGACGCGAAGACATGCTGACACCGCCAGAAATACATCAAGAAATGGCTGATGGAATTGGCGATAGCGCAACCCTTGTGGTGGTAGAACATTCAGGCCATCTTGCACCACTGGAACAACCCGAAGCAGTTAACAACGCCTTCAGAAAATGGATGCAAAGGTAAAAACATATGCGCTTTATCAAACCGCAAAACTTTACCGCCGCCAATGCGTGGGATGCGCTTGATATATCATCGCTTAATGATGCGACGGTGCGCCTGCACTGGACTGATAAGCCGTATAAATGGCATGTAAACAATGGCGAGGAAGTGTTGGTGGTTATTGATGGTGCGGTTGATATGCATTATCGCAAAGACGGTAACGAATTGATCCACCGACTTGAGGTTGGCGATATTTGCCATGTAGAAGCGGGTGACGAACACGTTGCCCACCCCGACGGCGTTGCCCGTATTTTGGTTATAGAGCGCGCCTGTAGCGTATAAGGATATTAATTATGCCAGTTATTCTTCCGTATCGCGGTATTGAACCTGAAATCGACAAAAGCACGTTTATCGCCGCAACCGCAACCATCACCGGTGACGTAAAAATCGGTAAGGATAGCTCGATCTGGTATGGCTGCACAATTCGCGGTGATGTTAACAAAGTTAACATCGGTTCAGGCAGCAATATTCAAGACGGCACCGTTGTCCATGTTTCCAGCCAGTTTGAAACCAAAATTGGTAACAATGTTACCATTGGCCATATGGCGCTTATTCACGCCTGCACCATAGAAGACGGATGTTTTATCGGAATGAAAGCCTGCATCATGGATGGTTGTGTGGTGGAAAAGGGCGCAATGTTAGCCGCCGGGGCATTGTTGACCCCGGGCAAACGTATTCCGGCTGGGGAATTATGGGCAGGCAGCCCAGCAAAGTTTATGCGCAAAATAGGCGAAACTGAAATCGCCATGATTGAATACACCGCACCGCACTACGTAAAGCTGGCGCGCGAATATATTGAAATAGAAATGGATGCAAAAAAATGAGCGACGATAGTGTTGCCGATTTAATAGATGGCGTGCTGGCGGGTAAGCCCCGTGCCATTGCGCGCGCCATGTCGGTGGCCGAAGGGCGCAGTGAAAAAGCATCTGAACTTATGGCAACATTACATCGTCACGCTGGCTCTGCCCACGTGATAGGTCTTACTGGTGTTCCCGGTTCAGGTAAATCAACATTGGTGGCGGCTCTTACGAGAATATTACGCACGCAGGGAAAAACCGTCGGCATTGTTGCCATAGACCCATCTAGCCCGTTTTCCGGTGGCGCCATTTTGGGTGACCGGGTGCGCATGACCGGATTTGCCGACGATGATGGTGTGTTTATTCGTTCTATGGCAACACGCGGCGCATTGGGCGGCTTGGCCCGGGCCAGCCTTGATATTGTTGATGTGCTAGATGCCGCAGGGTTTGATGTTGTGTTAATTGAAACCGTAGGTGTCGGCCAAGACGAAGTTGATATTGTGCAGGCAGCGCACAGTGTAATTGTTGTTTCCGCTCCGGGCTTGGGTGATGAAATACAGGCAATCAAAGCAGGTGTGTTAGAAATTGCCGACATTCACGTGGTTAGTAAATGTGACCGTGTTGATGCCGATAAAACCGTAAATGAATTAACCGCCATGTTGGGCCTTGGCCGTTCGGGAAAAAATATGGGCGATAAAGGGAAGCCCAAGTGGCAGATACCAGTTATTTCCACCAGCGCCGAAACGGGTGAGGGCGTGGAAAAGCTGGTTGAGGTAATACACAATCATTACACCCACCTAGAACAAACAGGTGAAATGCAACACAGGCAACGTTTGATACTTGAAATGCGAATTATCAAAACCGCCGAAGATATGTTGCGTGAGAAACTTTTGGGTGAACGCGATGGCCGTTTACAAGAATTACTGGAAAGCGCTTTTAAGCGCGATACCGATATTAGAACCGCTGCTTGCGATTTGCTGGATGCGGTAAATGGAAAAACAGAATCATGACTGAAGAAAAAATCCAAAAACTGGAAGAAACAATTTCCCATTTGGCCCAAGACAACGCCGAACTTTCCGACACCGTTGCCAAACAATGGAAACAAATTGACCGGATGGAGCTACGCTTAAAAAGGCTGGAAGATAGGCTTTCTTCGGTTGAGGCCGAAATCCCCACTGGGGGCGAGGCAAGCGAAAAGCCGCCACATTATTAGGCTGTATTAGGCTATTTCTTCGCCGCAACTGCCCACGCCAGTGTGATTGGGCTTGGTTTTGGTGGTGTTTCTCATCCTAAATGGCTATTTTTTGATGTTTTTAATGCGTTTTTCATAGGTTTTTGCTGGTTTTGGGCTGTATTATTTGAAAATTGTTAACTAAATCCGTCCACTGTGGCATTAATAAACAGTGTTTTATTTCTCACGGTTATCCAGGGGCTTCTCAATGAAGAACGACAGCAATATACGTCGCAATAATAGTCGCAATAATAATAG
>JAOUJU010000281.1 GCA_029883045.1 Rhodospirillaceae bacterium | reverse complement strand
AATTATTATACAAAAAGCTGGAAAGACCCCCTTGCCAGCTTTGGCCTTATAACCCTGCAGTGATTTCTGGGCAATAGAAATATATTCAACGTTTTAAATATATGGCAAAAATACCCCATGGCTAGCGTATGGCCAAATTGAGCAATAGTTTCTCTACTTTTTATTGTTGGAAAAGAACCCGCCGATTTTGCTTCCGATGTCGCCAATTGTTTTGCCAACATCATCTACTGCATTGGAAATTGTCGAATCGCCAGAGCCTTCTTTCTTGCCACCACCGCCGCTAACAACATCGGCAATGCCATCAATCAAATTATTGGTAAATTCGTTAGTTTCAACGCCCGCTCCAAAACTATTTTTCAATTCGTTTTGGATTGCCATATGTATTCCGGCCTTAACTCCCTGTTTAGCCATTTCACGAGCCAAAGCTTCTTCGTCTATTTTTATTACCGGCTCGGCAAACGATCCCTTTACAAAGAATGGCACGCGCACACCACGTACATTTGTAGCCGTAGCGGCGCCATCAACAGATGCAACCAACATTGGCACCATTCGTAAATTTAAAGATTGGCTTATCAGGCTTAGGCTTCCTTTGCCCTCGGCATTTACTACTGGCCCTTTTAGGTCAAGCCCCGCAACCGAAATGTTGCCGTTTGAAAAAACCAAAGGAATTTGGAGACGTGCATCGCGACCTTTAAGGGCTTCAAATGATTTATCGCTAATAAATTCACCAATCTTCCCACCCCAATCACCGGCAAGCTCCATCAGGTATGTTTTTGGATCAACGCGAATGATGCCAGCCCGGTTAACATCAATGTCGCCCTTGCCGGTTAATTTTGATACAATTTCATGAATCGAGCCACCGCTGGTGGAAAGATTTATATTTGTTGAAAGCTCGGCACCAACTTGGACAAGAATTCCCAAATCTTCCAGCAGCTCATGATATTTTAGATTAGATACCGTAAGCGATGGTTTGATTTTTGCTTTTTTTGAACTTCCATCCAGAGCAAGCGTAGAAGAAATATTTCCCCCATAAAGAGCCATTTCTTTCAAATTAAAATCTAATTTTCCATTGTTAAGCTTGGCTGCAAGCGCAATTGGCCCAGCTTTTACATCATTTATTTTTACACTGCCAATCGAAAGACCCACATCCGCATTAACACTTTTTAATCCGGAAAGATCCAGTGGGTCCTTGCTTAGCTCAAACAGTTTTCCCTTTTTTTCACCTTTATCATTTTTTGGCTTTGCGGGGCTGGTCGTTGCAAGTGCCATTTGCTGACCAACGGGGGTATCAATTTTTTTGGCGCTTGGAATGCGATCAGAATGGATGGATATTTCTTTGATGTTTAAATTGGCCGCAACGGATGTTACCTCGCCAAGCGTGAGGGTAAAATCACCACCTCCATTAGTTTTTATTGAATTGCTAGATACATCAAAATTTAACGCAGTTTTAGATCCATCAAGTAAAGACTGTGGTGAATTAACGCTAATGCTTGTGGCAAATTTTTGCCCATTCCAAACGAAATCACTTTTAACCGTAAACGGAGAAGCAAAACTTTCAAGCTTGAAGCTAGCGTTCAGATTTTCTACTGACTGTTGCGTTGATGCGCCAAAGTCTGAAAACTTAATTGTTGCATCAATTATCTTAACATTCCCAAGATTTATATCGGGAAGTGTTGGTGCGGCACTGCCCGATGCATTGCCTTTAATGGCTGGTGCATCCTCGGTTTTATTTTCTTGAATAGCGTTTCCTTTGGCGGTAATTGCACCAGATGATTGCTGTTCTAAAACCCAGTTTCCCTTACCGTCCTTGTTGACCTCTAGGTTAAAAGTTGGTTTGTCCAGAACAAGCTCTTTTACTTGCACTTTGCCGCTTAATAACGCGAGGGTGGAAACTTTTACCTTTAAAGATGAAAGTTGCGCCATACTATCGCTGGAATACCCTTCTGCGTTTCCAACGCTAACACCATTCATTTCAAATGCGATATCGGGAAAAACGGCTAAGCTAAGTTTTCCACCAACACTAAAGGTGCGGCCGGTTGCTTCTTCAACCGCTAGCGAAATATCATCCTTAAATGATTCGAGCGGCAGTACAAAAGGTAGTGCAACAATAGAAACAACAAGTACGCCAAGCAACCCAAGCGCGGAAAATATTATTTTACGCATAGCCCCCCCCAAATGAATTAGTGCTTCTGATTTATACCTAGATAAAGAAAATCAATCAATAATTGTGTGTGCTAAAAACTGTTGAAAAAAGCGTACTTTTTGTTTTTTGAATACTATGGTGCTCGATTGAATTTATGATTTTCCGCGCATAAACATTGATTGTTGGTGGATTTTTCGGTTAGTCGTCTCCGCCGTCTCTCCACCACCCAGGAGAAACCCTGTCATAAAGCGAGGGGCTGGCGGAAGGAACGGTGTCCGGGCTGGTTGCGCGCGGCTTACCAAATATGTCTTTGGCCGGTTTCCATTTATTGGTTGTGTGACAATTTTTGCACCGATTGGTCGATTCCCGGTGACGGCGGTCATCAGGCGCTTTCTTAATATGGCAATTTTCACAGACCCGAAGCTCTGCCTTGGGCAGTAGTTCGTGTTTAAAGGTTGCTGGTTTCCACTTTTCGGTGGTGTGGCAGACTTTACAATCTTTTGATGCATTTTCGTGTATTCTGTCCATCGGCGTTTTTTGCAGATGGCACGATTTACAATTATTAAGCTGTTCTTTTGCCAGCAGTTCATGCTTGAAGGTTGCTGGTTTCCACTTTTCGGTGGTGTGACACATCAAGCAATCCTTGGGCGTAGATTCATGCAGCTTGTCGTTTGGCAATTTATGGCAGCCAACGCACTGTTTTAAAGTTTTCTGATCTACAAGCGCATGGGAAAATTTCTGCACCTCGCGAAAAA
>JAOUJU010000280.1 GCA_029883045.1 Rhodospirillaceae bacterium | reverse complement strand
TTCGCAATAAAGTAACCGGCTGCGGGGCCCGTAATACTGCCGCCGGACTGACCAGCCGCGCCGCTTACGTTTATAGTGGCGTTTGCGCCACAACTCATACCCCGACAAACTACAATAAACCCACCACCACCGGCACCACCGGCACCACCGGCAGCCCAGGCAGGCGCACTACCGGTTTGGTTGTTAACGTATGCTGCAACCCCGCCCGCGCCACCCGTGCCCTGCAAATCGCTTGGCAGCCCTTCTGGCGTGCCGTTGTTGTTGACCACATTCCAAACCGGGTGCTGCGCATGGGTGCCATTTACCACCGCACCGTTGTGCGATGTTACAGAAAAAATTGCGCCGTCACTGTCACGGGTTAACACTGCCAGCCCGCCCGCCGAAACGGTGCGCCCCAGCGCGCCCACACCACCCGCAACAGGCTGCCAGGTAAAATCGTTGTTATGCCCTGCACCACCGGGCTGGCCAGCGCCCAGCAGGTTAACGGTGCCGTTATGCTGGAAATGGCTGCGCACTCTAAATTCGAGCGTACCCGGCGCGGAAAGGTTAATAATTGCCGCCGCATCCACCTGCAAGTCACCCGCGTGATAATAAACACCAGGGGCCAACGTCAAATTGCCAAAAATATGTCCCACGCCGCCGGTGTTGCTGTAATTTGCGCCTGCGGCGGTGGCCAGGTCGCTACCCTGCGAGGTATACCACGCGTCTGAAATATCGCTATCGTTTGCGCTGGTGGCGGTAAACGACACATTACTGGTGCTGCCGCGCAGGGTAAAATCCAACTTGCCAGTGGCCAGCGTGGCCTGCCTGCGTATGACTTCCATTGCGCGGTCGATATGCTCACCGGGCCGCGTGTAATCGCGCACCGTGGACACATTCAACCGCACCACGTCGCCCACCTCTAACGCTTCCAGCTTGCTATGCACCCCGACGGCGATTGTTAATGGCGGCGACGCAAACGCATCAGCGTGCCGCTGTATCATGTTCTTAACATTTTCGGCGCTGTGCCGGTCGCCGTGCAATGTACCGGCTTTAACTGTAATTGCGTTCTGCTGTTTAAAAATGCGGATTGACTCAGCAAACACCACGCTGGTGGTGCGCCGATATTTTTTGCTCACGCCCGAATAATCCCAATCAAGCGTATATTTGTTTTTCATGGCGGCAAACGCCTGCTGCAATGCGCCCGCACTGACCACGTTGCTATCATTCAAATCGGCAACGGTTTGCGCCCCCAGCAGTTTACGTGCGCGTCGGCGCAGCCCCCATTCGCCGCTGGCGTATACGTTCATAAAACAGCCAATGCGTGGCAATAATTCTGTTTCAATATACGTTTTGCACGTTTGCTCGGTTGCGCCGTTTATATAGGCTATTTCGCCATCATCCGTCGCGGTGTCCCACAAGTCTGCACCAATGGTTTCAAAGTCTTCATTGCGCAGCCAGTCAGTGTGCATGGATACCGACCACACGCGCGGAAAAACTGCGCCCGGCTGGCCCCACACAACCCCCAGCAACAAGGCATAAATTAATTTTGGCACTGGCATTTCAATGTACGGGTGCAAACTCACTTCCAGCTTACGGGCAGCGCTGGCGGTGGCACTCACTTCATGCTTGACTGCTTTTGTATTTAACGCGCCGCGCTGCACGTTGGTTAAACTGGTATCTGTTAACCCGCCCACCGGGCAGCGTATTAACTCGTTTTCAAGCTGCACATAAAGCACGCGCGGCCACAGCGTATAATCGGCAGCGGCATTCGTGCTGCCCGCATAAGCGCTGGTTAATATCAGCTGCACATCATCGACCACGCTGGCCACGGTGTAATCAACGCCCGCAATTGTTATGCGGTCGCCGTCAAATCCTTTTCGGCCACCTGTTACCCAGCTGGTGCCGGTGCCGTTTACAGTAGCACTGCCGTTGGTTACAGATAGCGTGCCGACAGTGTAAGCCGGTGCGTCTGTGTAGCTATAGCCATGCTCCAAACCTTCCAGCAGCGCGGTGGTAACAACTGGCAGCGTGGTATCATCAGCCGAAATGGTAGCGGTTAAATTGGTGGTTACTGGCGTGAAAATGTTTTCTTTTGCGTAGCGCTGCACGTCTTTAGTGTTAACCGTGTAAACGCCCTGATGATAGGACAGCAGACCACCCGCCAGCTGCGTTTCAAATATTTCGTACTCGTCCCACGCGGCACCCTCAAAGCCCTTATAATAAACCGCCTTGTTTAAATTTATACTATAACCAGCCTGCAATTTTGCGCGCAGCGCATCCGTTAACGTGCCGCCCACGTCGATAGCTTGAAAGCTACCCGTGCCAATTTCAGCAATCGTCTGGCTTTCCAAATTCTGGCTGGATACACCACCGGAAATAATACGCGCAGACAACACCGCCGCACCTGGCGGGGTTGCGCTTGTTGCGTGGCTTTTGATAAACAGTGGGCTGGTGCCGTCAAAATCCAAACGCACAACAAATCGGTGCGACTTAACCAGGTTAGCCAGCGCGGTTTCGTAGGCCGGATTAAACTCACGCATTACGGCAGCACCCGCACGGTAAAGCTATAACGCACGCTGTCCCACGTGGCGCGCTGGCGGCTAGGGCTGCCTACTAAAATAACGGTTTGCGGGTTTACCGGGCTGCCCTGGCTGCCGTCCACGTCCAAATCAAACGGGCTGCCGTCGGCCACGCTGGCAAAAAACTCAGGCCAGCCCAACGCGAGCAGGTCGGCTAGTTTGATTGTGGTGGTGGTTACTGTTATAACCTCATCGGTGCGGCTGTATATGCTTTCGGTGGTGCCGTCAATCGCCACTTGGTCAATACGTTCGCTAACGCTGGCCGGGTCGTGCTGAAACGCGCCGGTATAAAGGTCGTAACTTACGCCCACAGTGTGACCTGCAAGCACGGCACGTGTTGC
>JAOUJU010000029.1 GCA_029883045.1 Rhodospirillaceae bacterium | reverse complement strand
AGGTTTTTGCATCATGATGCTTGGCTCAAGGTCCAGTTCATCAGTGCGAAGTGTAAGATGGCGCAACAGATCTTCGTTCAGGCGCATTTGACGTTCCATTTCTTGAACGGCAGCAGCCGGAGCATCGATAGTGAGCTGAAGAAAATGGCCCTTGCGGTTTTTCTTGATGCGATAGGCCAAGGGCTTAAGGCCCCAATATTCGTTTTTGGCAACCTTGCCACCACCACTTGTGATTACACCGGCAAATTGTTCTGCCAATGCTTCCGCCTGCTGGTTGGACAAGTCCTGACGCGCAATAAGCACGCTTTCGTAATAAGGCATTATGTGTCTCCTTCCGGATTATCTCATCCCATTCGTCTCATGCCTGCGAGACTTAAGGGGCATAGCCGGGAAAAATTACTCCCGGCAAGGAGTTGAAGGCGCGAAATATACCCATTCGCCGCCTAAATGCAAGCATGGACTGGAGTTTTTATTGGTTTAGTGGATGTTTTATTGCTTTGAAGCGTCAATATCTGTGAATTGGGCCATAACAGACGCCATAACTGACACATGGGCAGACGCTTGGTTGGCTAATATGCGCCGTGCGGCAGAGAATCCTATGCAGACGGCTTATCGTCATCACCCTTGTTTTTGTTTTTGGAAAAACCAAATAAAAACAATACGATAACGCTAAAAACTGCAAATAATCCGATTGCTACTGTAAATGCTATTTCCATTATTCAATAAAGATACCAAGTGACTGAGATAAAATCACATAAAATAACATATAAAATAACTAGGTGTTTCCATATTATTGGTGAATTTGGCTTGAACTAAGGGTTTGTCCCGTGTATCCCTCGGGCCACAAAACAACTTGTTGGGTCGCCGTGGCCCAGTTTTTTTGGCTTAGCAGAGCAAGGAATCTAATTATATGACCCGTGCATTGGTATTTCCCGGACAAGGATCTCAGTCAGTTGGAATGGGAAAGGCCCTTTATGACGGTTTTGCCTCGGCCAAGGCGGTGTTCGACGAAGTAGACGATGCCTTGGACGAAAAGCTCTCAAGCATTATTTTTGAGGGGCCAGAAGATCAATTAACGCTCACGCATAATGCCCAGCCCGCACTGATGGCTGTTTCAATGGCTGTTCTTAGGGTGATGGAAGAAAAAGGTTTTGATTTAAAATCTGGAACTTCTTTTGTTGCCGGGCATTCGCTTGGCGAATATTCGGCGTTAGCGGCTAGCGGAGCGTTTTCTGTAACAGTTGCGTCAAAACTTTTGCGCGCCCGTGGATTGGCTATGCAAAAAGCGGTTCCGGTAGGTGCGGGTGCCATGGCTGCATTGCTTGGCCTTGATTGGGATGCAGCAATAGAAGTTTGCAAAAAAGCAGCACAGGGCGAGGTATGTTCGCCTGCCAATGATAATGCGCCGGGACAGGTTGTTGTGTCGGGTACAAAAGATGCGGTTGAACGCGCAACCGAAATTGCAAAAGAAATGGGGGCTAAGCGCGCAATTATATTGCCCGTTTCAGCGCCGTTTCATTGCTCGCTTATGGCCGATGCCGCCGATGCAATGAAACAAGAATTACAAGAAACAGAAATTAACCTACCGATTATACCGTTGATAGCCAATGTAACCGCCGCACCAGTTAGCGATCCTGATGAAATTCGTGATTTACTTGTTCGCCAAGTTACCGGCACGGTGCGTTGGCGTGAAAGCGTGTTGGCAATGAAGAAATTAGGCGTTACCCAACTGGTTGAGGTTGGCGCAGGCAAGGTTTTATCTGGGCTTGTCAAACGAATAGATGGTGATCTTTCAGGTGTTTCGCTTGGCGGACCTGAAGATATCGACGAATTCATCAATGGCCTGTAGGCTTGTGCGTGGCTTTTAATTAAGGGGTGAAAAAATGTTTGATCTTGGTGGCAAAAAGGCACTTGTAACCGGCGCTTCAGGCGGTATTGGAGGGGCCATTGCACGCACTCTGCATAGTTGCGGTGCCGAAGTTGTTCTTTCGGGGACCCGCAAGGATGTACTTGATGCCATGCAAAAAGAATTGGGCGAGCGTACCCATGTTTGTGTTGCGCGCCTAGACGAAGATGGTGCGGCGGAAAAACTTATCGCTGATTCTATTGCGGCTATGGGCGGTCTTGATATTTTGGTAAATAATGCAGGCTTAACGCGCGATACATTAGCCATGCGAATGAAGGACGAGGATTGGCAAGCTGTAATTGATGTAAACCTTACATCCGCTTTCAAGCTAATCAAGGCATCGCTAAAAAGCATGATGAAGCAGCGATCGGGCAGAATAATTAACATTACGTCAGTTGTTGGTGTTACCGGAAATGCTGGACAAGCTAATTATGCCGCATCCAAGGCGGGACTTATTGGCATGAGCAAATCTTTGGCTCAAGAGGTCGCCAGCCGGGGCATCACGGTTAATTGTGTAGCGCCAGGGTTTATAGTTTCACCAATGACCGATTCCCTGACTGACGATCAAAAATCTGCAATAACCAATAATATACCATCAGGCACCATGGGAACGCCCGAAGACATAGGTGCAGCTGTGGTCTATCTTGCTAGTAGCGAATCGGGCTATGTAACGGGTCAGACCCTTCATGTTAATGGCGGGCTGGCAATGATCTGACCTAGTTGGTTAATTAGGTTATAAATGGGGACAAACAAGGGTTTTGTATACTAGTTTTGACGTATAAAGTATGATAGTTAGCTGTACGATTTGCTAATTATTGACTGTATAGTAAGACCGTATACCAAATGGTAATTCTAAGTTTGGTTCTAGATTTCTATTTTCTTTTAACAACCTTTATATTTGAGGATTTACAATTATGAGTGATGTCGCAGAGCGTGTAAAAAAGATCGTCGTTGAACACCTTGGTGTTGATGAAGCAAAAGTTGTTGAGGGTGCCAGCTTTATTGATGATCTCGGCGCTGACAGTCTTGATACCGTTGAACTGGTAATGGCTTTCGAAGAAGAATTTGGATGTGAAATCCCAGATGATGCAGCAGAAAAAATTCTTACAATCAAAAATGCTGTAGATTTCATTAGCGCTAATACTTGAGCCAATGTTTAAAACGGCAGAGTTTTAAGGTAAGCAAAGTATCCGGATATTTTTCCGGTACTTTACCTTTTTGTTCGGGGTCCACTAATAGGACCTGACCTTGTGAAGGGCATAATCCATGAAGAGTGTGGCCATGAAGCGTGTAGTTGTAACCGGGCTTGGCATTGTTTCGCCGCTTGGTAATGGCGTCAATACAACATGGGGCAAGCTAATTGAATCAAAGTCCGGTATCGGGGCTATTGAGAGCTTTGACGTCAGCGATATAGCCGCAAAAATTGCCGGACAGATTCCCTTGGGTGCTGGTGTTGGTGAATTCAATTTTGATGATTATGTAACACCTAAGGAACGTCGCCGGGTTGATGATTTTATCGTTTATGGCATTGCCGCAGCCGAAGAAGCCATTAAGGATTCTGGGTGGGAACTAAAAACCGATGAGGATGCTTTTACTACTGGCGTTCTTATTGGGTCTGGCATTGGTGGCCTTAAAACCATAAACGATGGTGCCATCACGGTGGATTGCGAATCTGGTGGGGGGCCACGAAGGCTTTCCCCGTTTTTTATTCCAGCGAGCCTTATTAATCTTATTTCCGGACACGTTTCTATTAATCATGGATATAAAGGGCCAAACCATTCAGTGGTTACCGCATGTTCGACCGGTGCGCACGCAATCGGTGATGCGGCACGTCTGATTATGTGGGGCGATGCCAATGTAATGGTGGCCGGTGGTGCTGAAGCCGCCGTTTGCCGATTGGGTTTGTCTGGATTTTCCTCGGCTAAAGCACTTAATACCAGCTTCAATGATCGCCCGACCGAGGCCTCGCGTCCATGGGACCGTGACCGTGCCGGTTTTGTAATGGGCGAAGGCGCTGGCGTGGTGGTCTTAGAAGAATATGAGCACGCTAAAAAACGCGGTGCAAAAATATATGCAGAAATAGCAGGGTATGGCATGTCGGGTGATGCCCACCACATAACCGCGCCAACACCAGATGGCGATGGGGCTTATCGCTGTATGCGCGCCGCCATGAAGCGCGCTGAAATGAACCCCGAAGACATTGATTACGTAAACGCCCACGGTACATCAACCATGGCTGATGTGATTGAATTGGGTGCGGTAAAGCGCGCATTTGGTAATGCGGTAAATGATATTTCTATGTCATCAACAAAATCTGCCATTGGCCACCTTTTGGGTGCTGCCGGTGCGGTTGAGGCAATATTTTCAATATTGGCCATAAAAAACGGTATCGTGCCGCCAACCCTTAACCTTGAAAATCCGGACGATGGCTGTGATATTGACCTTGTCGCCAAGGTCGCAAAACAGCGCCCGGTGCGTGCCGCGCTTTCCAATTCATTCGGGTTTGGCGGAACCAATGCATCGCTGATTTTCAAGAAAGTCGATTAAGCGGAGTGCGCCAATGAAGCGCGCCCTTATTTTAATTTTCATTTTTGTATTTGTGCCGTTTATGGCCGTTAGCACCGCATGGCTGTGGATGGGAACCAAGGTGGTTAACCCAGGCCCCAGTGCTAGTGACGTCCGCATTATTGTAAAGCCCGGATTTGGTGTTTCCCAAATAGCATCACAGCTTCAACAGGCAGGCGTTATTGATAGTCCGCTGGTATTTAAATTACGCGCTCGCCTGACAAATGCGCACAAAACCCTCAAAGCTGGTGAATATAATTTTCCCGCACACATAAGCATCGGCGCTGCGTTGCAATTGCTTAAAAGCGGTAACACTGTTGTTAGAAAACTTACAATTCCCGAAGGTCTTTATGTTTCGAGTGCTATTGATTTGGTGTTGGCGGCCGAGGGTCTGGTTGGTGATGTTAAAAATATTCCACCTGAGGGTAGCTTGTTGCCGGAAACATACCATTATTCTTGGGGTGATAGCCGCCAAGGCATAATAAACCGCATGCAAAATGACATGAATTCATTATTGCTGCAGCTTTGGACCGAACGCAAGTCTGGGACCTTTGTCAAATCTATTGATGAAGTTTTAGTTTTATCTTCAATAGTTGAAAAAGAAACTGCAATCGATGAAGAGCGCGCACACATTGCCGGCGTGTTTATCAATCGGCTTAAAAAAGGGATGCGCCTACAATCTGATCCTACTGTTGTTTATGCAATAACCAATGGGTTAGGTGACATGGGGCGCGAACTAACCCGCAAAGATTTAACCGTTGAAAGCCCATTTAATACGTATCGCAACAAAGGCTTGCCCCCAAGGCCAATAGCAAATCCCGGTAAAGAATCAATCATGGCTGTATTAGCGCCAATAGATACGGATGATCTTTATTTTGTTGCAAGCGGGAACGGTGGACACGTTTTTGCCCGAACCCTAAAGGAACACAACAAAAACGTAGCTCAATGGCGAAAATTAAAGCGTATTAATCAGGGGCAATAACCCCTCAGAGCTTTTTTACCAGACCCGGAAAGGTTATAAGTTAAATTAAGAATCGGGGTTTGATAATTTTATACCATCCCGGTTCAGGAGATACAGATTGAACATATCATCAATGACAGGTTTTGCCACCAGCGAAGGCAGCAATGAAAAATGTGCTTGGGTCTGGGAAGGAAAAAGCGTCAACGCCAAAGGTCTTGATGTGCGTCTTAAGTTCCCGCGTGGTTTTGATTTTCTTGAAGCAAAAATAAGGGAAGCCGCTAATAAACAATTCACGCGGGGAAACATTTATATAAATCTAGATGTTTCATGGGTTGCGGTTAATTCTGGGGTTGCGCTTAATGTTGGGGTTCTTGACAGTATTTTAGACGCACTTGTCACGGTGCAGAAAAATGCATCAACTAAGGGGATTAGCCTAAGCCCACCAACCGCTGACGGAATATTGGGATTGCGTGGGGTCTTAGAGCAAAATGATGAACACATCAGCGACGAAGACCGCCTTGAAATGGAGCGGGACATTATGGCCGGACTTCAAGACATGATTGATGGTTTGGCGCAAAATAGAAAATCCGAAGGTGCTAATCTGGCATTGGTTATGGGCGAGCAGGTGAATGCTATCGAAAAACTGTGTTCCGCCGCGACAAAGGTTTCTGCCACCCAACCAGATAAAATAAAATCTCGCCTTAAAGAGCAAATTGAAAAGCTTATTGCCGATGTACCTGCAATTGATGCATCCAGATTGGCCACCGAGGCCGCAGTGCTGATGACCAAGGCCGACATACTTGAAGAACTAGACAGGCTTTGTGCCCATGTGGCGGCTACCCGCGACCTACTAGGAGGTGGTGGCCCAGTTGGAAGGCGGCTTGATTTTATTTGTCAGGAATTTAACCGCGAGGCCAATACACTTTGTTCCAAATCATCCGATGTGGAATTGACCAATATTGGACTAGAATTAAAATCAGTAATTGAACAATTTCGCGAACAGGTGCAAAACATAGAATAATGAGCGATCCAAAAAACATTAAACGTCGTGGTCTTATGCTGGTTCTTTCCTCGCCTTCTGGTGCGGGAAAGACAACCATTTCACGTGAATTGTTAAAGCACGAACCAGATCTTTCCATGTCGGTTTCGGCTACTACACGCAAGCCACGCCCGGGCGAGGTTGAGGGAAAAGATTATTTCTTCATTTCCAAGGAAAAGTTTCATGAAATGGTTGAAAATGATGAATTTCTTGAACACGCCACTGTATTTGAAAATTCATACGGCACACCGCGCGGACCAGTTGAAGCCGCGCTGTCTGCGGGCAAAGACGTTTTATTTGATGTTGATTGGCAAGGAACCCAGCAGCTACGCGACAAAGCAAAAACTGATCTGGTAAGCATATTTGTATTGCCTCCATCAAAAAATGAGCTTGAGCGTCGTTTGCGTACCCGCGCACAAGACCCTGATGATGTAATAAAAAAACGAATGGCTAAGGCATCGGACGAAATGTCGCATTACGATAGCTATGATTACATTGTCGTGAATATTGATGTTGAAGAAAGCGTTGCCGAGGTTGAGGCAATTTTGCACGCCGAAAGATTGCGCCTTAATCGGCGCGAGGGTTTAAATAGCTTTGTCCGCGTTCTGTGTGGCGAAGATGAATAACGGGTTTTAGAAAAACCTACCCATTACTAACATATATGCTATCCACCACATAATTACGGCAATTATTCCATCAAGCACACGCCATGTAAGCGGTTTGTTAAATAATGGGGCCAACTTTTCCGCACCATAGGCTAGCGCGTAAAACCATAAAAAAGATGCCGTGATTGCACCACCAATAAACCACGAACGATCAGGCCAGTCATGTTGACCGGAAATACCACCAAGCAACACAACCGTATCTAAGAAAGCATGGGGGTTTAACAAGCTAAATCCAAGGGCGGTAAATATGGCTGATTTTACCGTTATAGAATTTGTGGAATCATCTTTAACCGACAATGTTTCCTTGTGAAGTGCCCGGCGAAACGCAAGCCCACCATAAATACCAAGAAATATAGCGCCACCAATAGCCGCCACATTACCAAACCAAGGGGTAGATGCTATAATGGTTCCGACCCCAAGACCGCCAACTAAAATAAGAAACGCATCGCTAAGAAAACACACGCTGGCAATAATAAAATGCCTGTCATGTTTAAGACCTTGACGTAAAACAAAGGCATTTTGCGATCCTATTGCAATTATAAGGCCGCCACCCAATGCCAATCCTTGTAAAAATATTTCAATTGTTGCTGCCATCTTAGGTTTTTTCTGCGAATGCGCGCGCTAATTTGGCAAAATCTTCTACCTCTAACTCTTCTGCGCGCGATGTTTCGCTAATTCCAAGGGATGCAAGGTCAAGCTCAAGAGGTTTAAGCGATTGACGCAGCATTTTGCGCCGTTGGCCAAATGCGGTGGCAACAACATGCTCCATTGCATTCCAACTAGCCGAAGCCAATGGTTGGGCGCGCGGTTTAAGCGTTACCACGGTTGAAATAACCTTGGGCGCCGGGGTAAATGCCTTGGGGTCAATATTAAATTCGCATTTTACTTCGCAAAGCCACCCAGTCATTACCGACAGGCGGCCGTATGCCTTGGTTCTGGGTTTGGCAACCAATCTATCGGCAACTTCTTTTTGAAACATTAGCGTCATGCCTTCAAATTCCTTGGCGCGTTTGAGCCAGCTAATAAGTAACGGCGTTGCAACATTGTATGGCAGGTTTGCCATAATGCGACGTGGTGCAGGGGCTAATTTTATTATATCTTGTTCAAGCGCATCACCATGAATTAATTGAAAACGATCAGGGAATTCATCGCTAATATATCGTAATGCGTCGATGCAGCGTTCATCGCGCTCAATTGAAATTACTTTTTTTGCACCGCATTTTAATATTGCCCGTGTAAGGCCGCCCGGTCCAGGACCGATCTCAATTACATTTATTTTGGAAAGATCGCCTGCGGTTCGTGCAATGCGGTACGTTAAATTCATGTCCATCAAGAAATTTTGGCCAAGTGATTTTTGCGCCGCCAAATCAAAATTTGAAACTATTTCACGTAAGGGTACAAGGCCATCAAAGGAATCGTTGCTCATTTGTTATTCTTTTGTGTTGCTGGTTAACTGCATTTGTGCGGCTGCCTTTAGCGCAGCAACAAGGCTTTCTTCTGATGCACTGCCACTACCAGCTATATCAAAAGCGGTTCCATGATCTGGTGATGTTCTAATAAACGGCAATCCTAACGTTACGTTTACTCCCTGATCGAAACCAATTGTCTTAAGCGGTATAAGGCCCTGATCGTGGTACATGCACAGGGCAACATCGTATTTTTTTCTTTCTCTTTTGCCAAACATGGTATCGGGCGGGTAGGGGCCGAACGCATCAATACCATCATCTTGCAATGCCTTTATAGCAGGTAAAATTATTTCGATTTCTTCATTTCCCATTAATCCGCTTTCTCCGGCATGGGGGTTAAGGCCAGCGACAGCAATTTTTGGATTGGCAATGCCAAAATCATTTTTAAGGGCAGCGTTGCACACCTTTGCAACGTGAATGATGCGTTCTGCGCTTAATTGTTTGACAGCATTACTGATAGATACATGGATTGTAACAAGCGCTACGCGTAACTCTGGCGAGGTAAGCATCATAACTGGACTTTGCTGGCACTTTGCAAGATGGGCTAGAAATTCTGTGTGCCCGGGAAATTCAAAACCCTCAGAAATAAGAACCGCCTTGTTGATTGGGTTGGTGACAACCGCTCCGGCACTTCCGCCCATCACTAACTTTACAGCAGTTTCAATGGATTTAATAACTGACTTGGCGGTGTTGCCAGTGGGTTTTCCTGGTTGGGATTTTACGTTCACCCCTAACGAAAGCACTGGTAGTGCTTCGGAAAAAGTTTTATCCGCAGCTTCTGCTGATTGAATTTCTTTTATTGGTATATCAATGCCTAGACGTCTGGCGAGGGAACGAAGCCGTTCTGGATCATCGATTATGAAAAAAATTGGAACATTATTGTGTTTTCTATTTGCCCATGTCTTTATCGAAATATCGCCACCAATTCCAGCGGGTTCCCCCATGGTAAGGGCCAAGGGAAGCATCTGGCTCATAGTCGAATTTCCAAAAAGGCATCTCGCTTAAGCTCTCTTAAATAACCAGCGGCAGCAATATTTACCCGTTCAATTAAAATCTTTTCTTCAATTTCTTTTTTTATACTTTCAACATTGTTTCCGCTTTCATCGCGACTGCAAACCATTATGACGGCAATCCCACCGCCTGTTTCAAATGGGTTGCTAATGCTGCCAACGGAAAGAGATTTAAGTTCGGCGCTCATTTCAGGCGGTAAAGCCGAAAGCTTCACATTTCCCAAACTTCCAGAAAGAGGTGATCCGGATGTGGCGGCAGCTTTATTAAATTCATCACACGAATTTAATTTGCCCACCATTGAAACAAGCCGTGATTTTCTTGATGTTTTTTCTTCTGTTGTTGCGTCAGGGCCAATTGATAAATGAAATTGCGAAAGGCCAAGCGTTGTTTCGTTGCTGATAAGGCCAGGATTTAACCTCTCATCCCTGAGGGTAATTATATAATACCCGCCTAGGGTACGAATTGGCACAGATACCTGTCCCGGCTTCATGAGCCTAACAACTGCAGAAATTTCTTGATCAATTTGTTCGTATGACAACCAGCCAAGATCGCCACCGGTTGCGGCAGACGCTGAGCGGGAAAAGTTTCTTGCTATTTGGGGAAAAGACACACCATTTTTTAACTGATTAAATAATTGATCTGCAACTTGTTTTACTGAACTTTCTTCAGCGGTATCGTTAATAGGCAAGTATATTTCCGCCAGTAAATACTGTGGCTTTCCCGCATTGGATTTGATGGTTCTTATGGTGTCATTAATCTCATCATCGCTAATTCTTATGCTGGGGACGATGACGCGCCGTATAACCTTACTCCAACCTATTTCAACTTCTGTGCGGGAAATAAGCGCAGACATCGGAATGCCAGCGGATTGTAAAAATTCCTGTAAACCGCCTGGTTTCAGACCATTTTGTTTTTCTATTGTTTTGATGCCTTGCTCGACCTCATCCATTGAGACCTTTATGTTGAGCCTGCGCATTTCCTGTTGCATAAGGCGTTCTTCAATAAGTCTGCGTAGTATTGAAGGTGCCATGCGTCTTCTTGTGTCTGCTCCATCGGCCACATTAGATGATGCGATTGCCATTACAATCCTGCTTTCCAAATCGAGCAGGGATATAGCTTCGTCATTGACCACGGCGGCAATGCGAACACCTTCTTGTGCCTCCGCTGATTTGCCAACAGACAGAATTACAAACAACCCAATCACGGCTGCTATCAGCATCATGGCTGTAGTGCTGTTTTGTTTCACCCGGTTGTTATAAAAATTGTGCATTTTGCTTATTTTCTCTGACCAATTAAAGAAGGTATGTTTAAATTAATAAAGCGGCAATTATAAGGCTTTAGTTTTGTGGTGCAAATTCATCCATAATGCTCTGGTTAATATTTACTTCTCCGACAGTTTTGAAAACAAGACGGAACATCATGATATCGGTGGGCTTTATTTCACGATCTTGATAAAATGTCCTACTGAATGATGCATTAAACGTGAAGCATTCATCATCATAGGTAATTCCCGTTCGCTGTAATCGCTGCCCCCCGTTACGTGCCAAATCATTTATACCACCGTAACTGACTGACCAGTAATCAGCTAATTTATACCCTAGCGAGTAGTTAATTTCTTCACGCCCTAAGAATTCGCTTTGTGGCTGCTTAGCGAAGAAAGAATAATTTGCATTATAGCTAAAATCATAAACGCTACCATTAACACCAACTTCATTGCTATGAAACTTATGCGTTTTTTTATCAATTCTTGTTCGGTAAAGCATATTAAATTTACTGCTGGGCGATACCTTAATCATCCCAACATAATCGGAAAATTTTTCTTCTATTCCGGACCCTTGATTAAATGTGTCATCAACAGATGGGCGGTAACTTTGCCCGATCATTAAATTTGTTGACCCACCCCCATCGCCATAAACACCCCACTTAACCCCGTAGTTAATACGTGGACCGCTTTCAATTTTATCAAAACCAGTAAAGCGAT
>JAOUJU010000279.1 GCA_029883045.1 Rhodospirillaceae bacterium | reverse complement strand
CTAAGCGCGAAACCTCTAGCTGGGGCCGCGCCTTACCAATGGCCGCAGCAGTTGCTGGTTTGTTAATAGGCGCTGGTGGTGGTTATGAATTTTCTGGAAAAAAGCACGAACAAAACCTTAAGCTTGCCGCCCTTACAATTGAGCAAGACAAAGCAGCAATGGAAAATACCTTAAACCAAGCGCTTGAGGCTAATCTAAATGATGCACCGACGGCATGGTCAAACCCGCTAAGCGGACAAACAGCATCATTTACCCCGGTAAATACCTATCAGGATAAAACTGGTCGCTTTTGCCGTGAATACAGAAAAGATTTGGTGGTAAACGGCAAAACCAATTCTACATTTGGACTTGCCTGCAGATCCGATCAGGGAAAGTGGGAAACCCGCTATCTAATATTCGAAAACGGTTCAAAATCGCTGTAATTTCTGAATAATTATCAAGAAATTTTTGTGTAATTTCCGATTAAGGTATTAAGTCGTTCATTTGCCGTTCAGCAAACATTATGTACGCTATAACCTTATGATAATATTTTTGCCTGCTATTGTTGGCTTATATTATTTATCAGGTTAGTGTTTACGTGGTGGCGCATATTTTAATACATCTAATAATCGGAAAAAATTTTATGAATATTAAAAATTCAATGCTGCGTACAATTATTTCCTTTTCAAGTTTTGTTTTTCTTGGTGCGTGCCAACTAATAAATATTAATGCACCGGTTAATTTTTCTGGATCCCCAATTGCGCCTGGCGTCATGGCACCTGCGCCACTACCAATTTATAGGACCGGAGACAAATATTATTATTCCAACGGTACTTATAATAAAATCATAAAAGCAAGCCCCGGTGTTATTGAGTGGGAAAACAGCGCCAAGCGCCGTTCGGTTACAACCGCAGACCCTATGGCACCACAGCTTTACCTTGAAACCAAAACAAGAGAATACGCAAAAACATCTGACCCAGCGGTGGGCGATATATGGCCACTGGCGGTTGGAAAAACATCTTCCTTTGTCACCGAAGTTAAATTTCGCACCAAAGCAGATGGAACCGAGGGTGATTTCAGACAACTATGGGGATGTTCCGTAGATGGGGCAGAAAGGGTGCGCGTTCTGGCTGGCGTGTTTGATACGTACCGCGTTTCATGTAAGCGCAAGTTCAGATCGCTTACAACTGGTAAAACATTTTACAAACAAACCGTTGTCTATCATTACGCGCCAGAAATAGGTAATTACGTACGTTATCAAAGCACCCCAAAGGGTGGCGCAACATATGTGCGTGAACTGATAGCTGTTCGCCCTGATATTGGTTTCCTTGATGATAAAACCGCAAAAAATATACGCCACACTTTTCAAGATGCGCTGGAAAACTACCAAAACGATCAAGTTGTAAACTGGAAAAGCAATAATGGTAAAATCCGAACATCTACAACACCAACGCAAACTTTTCAGGCGGCTGATGGTAAATTCTGTCGCAATTACAGACAGGTTGTAAATCAAGCAGACGGTGACAGGCTGTATATGGGTGTTGCGTGCCGTGAAGATAAGTTAAAGTGGCTTACGCCCAGAAGATAATATTTAAAAAAATACTCAATTAAAATTATATAACAGGCTTAGGCCCGCCAGTAGCCCAGTCCAACAGTTGAACAGTATGTGCAACAGGCATATTTCCATGATTGGCAAGCTGGACCATGCATCCAATATTCCCAGTTGCAATAATATCTGACTTGGTTGCTGAAATATTTTCCATCTTTCGTTTTCCCAACTTGTCGGCAAGGTTGGGTTGCATGATGTTATAAGTTCCAGCCGAACCACAACAAAGATGCGGTTCTTTAGGTTCACGCACACTAAAACCAGCGGCCTGTAATAATTCAAGTGGCTGTGTTTTTAGGTTCTGTCCATGTTGCATAGAACAGGCGGAATGATAGGCAACAATTGGTTTTTCGTTAATTTCAATAACCCTTGATGCAATTGCCTCGGTTCCCATTTCTAGCAATATTTCACTTATATCGCGCGCTAGCGAAGAAACCTTGGCGCCAGATGCGGCCCAATCGGGATCATCTTTAAGCATGTGGCCATAATCTTTCACCGTTGTACCGCAACCAGATGCATTTATAACAATTGCATCTAACCCTTCCGATTGTATTTCACCCATCCATGCAGAAATATTTTCTTTTGCCTGAATTATCGCTTTTTCTTCCATCCCCATATGATGAACAAGCGCGCCACAACAACCGACCCCGTCAACCACAACCACATCTGCACCCAATCTGGTTAATAAGCGCACGGTTGCAGCGTTGATTTCTGGGTTAAGGGTCTTTTGCGCGCACCCTGGCATCAGGCCAACCCTTAGTTTTTTTATCCCCAGCGCTTTAGTGGTTCCGGGAACATCAACCTGGTTTTGTGAAGGTATCCTTTTGGGTGCCATTTCAACCAAAACCCTTAATCGCCCTGGCATATACTTAGCAATAGGGCGCATTAGCCGTGCCATCACCAACGAAAGACGAAATAGCTTTGCATTTGGTAAAACCACAGACAGCATCAACCTGAGCAATCTTTCGGGCAGCGGACGGGTATAATTTTTTTCAATTACGCCACGCGCATGATCAACCAAATGCATATAATCAACCCCTGAAGGGCACGTTGTCATGCACGAAAGACACGAAAGACAGCGGTCTATGTGTTTTGCTGTTTTTTCTTCTTTGTAAGACTGCTTAGATGCTGGGCGCGATAAATCTCTTTCTAGCATATCCCTAATTTGATATATGCGCCCACGCGGACTATCTAGCTCATTGCCAAGAATCACATAAGTTGGGCAAGTGGCTAAACAGAAACCGCAATGCACACACTTTCTAAGTATGTCATTTGCAATTTTTATAGCAGAGGCGTTCATTTGGGCATCGCTGAAATTAG
>JAOUJU010000278.1 GCA_029883045.1 Rhodospirillaceae bacterium | reverse complement strand
CGCACATATGTACCGCGCCCAACCTCGCCCGCCACCAACCCGCGACGCTCGGCCTCAGAGTACGCACGCGTTACGGTTCCAACAGTAACGCCTAGGCGATACGCAAGGTCGCGGTGGGTTGGCAGTCGTTCACCCGGGGCAAGGCCGCCTGAGCGAATATCCGAAAGAATTGAATCAGCGATGGCCTTGTACTTTGGCCCGGGGCGCTCAGAAATGTTTGGTGTCCATATATCCATTTTGCTTAATCCCGATTAAATTGTCATGGTATCAATAATTACATTGACCACTTTATTGGCAAATAATACCTTACATTGTACCATTATGAAAGGGGAAAATGTGATGATTAGTGATAATTGTATCGATACAATCAAAGACAGCAATTCCCATCATGCTCCGACACTGTCGTGGGGTGAATGGTTGAGCGAGGGAAAACGCCTGGTCGCAAAAGAAGCCCACAAAACATTCACTGTTTTGCTAGAATGGCAACGGCGCATGGCAGCGCGTTACATGATGATAGAAATGGAAGAAAGGATTCTAAGGGACATTGGCATTACCCGTGAAGATGTTCTGAAGGAAGCCCAAAAACCATTCTGGAAGCCATAATAATAATTTTCAGGAATAATATTTATGACCGAAGAACTTTTTCGCGAAGATGCTTACCTTAAATCATGCACTGGCGTTGTAACGGCGGCAGTTGATGGTGGTATTCAGCTTGACCGAACGGTTTTTTACCCAAGCGGCGGCGGCCAGCCCGGCGATAGCGGAATTTTGCGCACCAAAATGGGTAGCGAGCTTGAAATAATAGATACCCTAAAAGACGAAGAAGGAAATATCATTCATGTTTTGTCAGAAGACGCAAAAACAATTCCTGAAGTGGGCGATGAAGTAACTGTGGAATTAAATTGGGACCGTCGCCACAAACACATGCGCATGCACAGCTGCATGCATATTTTGTGTTCATTGGTTGAAGGTGACGTAACGGGTGGGCAAGTAGGAATTGATAAAAGCAGACTAGATTTTAATATTCCCGAAAGCCCCGATAAAGAAAAATTAGAAAAAGAAATAAACAGGGTCATAGCTGAAAATCACCCGGTTAGCCATTCATGGATAACAGATGCAGAACTCGATGCTAGCCCTGAAATGGTCCGCACCATGTCGGTATCACCACCGCGCGGAACCGGACGGGTAAGAATTATAAATATTGATGGCGTTGATTTGCAGCCATGTGGCGGGACACACGTGAAAGAAACCGGTGAAATTGGCCCCGTTCGTATTGGCAAGATTGAAAACAAAGGCAAGCAAAACCGCAGAATCAACATTCATTTTGCCTGACACCAACATGACAACAGAAAACGCAATACAGCTATTGTCGCCCACATCACTTGAGGAATTTGATGCGGTGAAAATTCTTTTTCGTGAACACGAAAAGGAATTGGCCGAAGATGTATGTTTTCAGAACTTTGGCGTTGAAATGAAAAATATCCAAACTATCTATTCATTACCTGCTGGTGCGCTTGTTTTGGCAACTCATCAAGGCGAAGCCGTTGGTGTTGTTGCTATGGTTTGCAATGATAGTGGGGTTTGCGAAATGAAACGCCTTTATGTGCGCCCAAACTGGAGAAAAAAAGGTATCGGTAAAATTCTTTGTAAAAAAATTATGAATGTAGCAAAGAAAGCATCTTATTCGTCGATGCGCCTTGAAACTCTTTCCCGCCTAGATGCTGCAATTGCGCTGTATCTTGATCTGGGCTTTAAAATACATGAAGAACCTAAGAAAACTATAGATAGTGACAAAAATATCTATGTTATGGTATCTTCTCTGTGAGGGGGCGTTTTTTTAAATAGATTGTATTTAATTTTTAAAATGCCACGAAAGTTTGTAATGAATTTATTTCCTCGATTTATGATAAAATTATTTTTTATGGCCGCGCTAATAAATAGCGCGCTATTTGTTGGTGCCGCCAACGCACAATTGCCGGGCGAAGATTCACATATTCAGCTTCAGTTTGTGATGGTGCCGGTAAAAACCGCAAACGGGATGATGGAAAGCAGGGCGGTAACATCTATTTATACCGTTAAATATGCAGAAGACGTTCCAACGTTTTGCCAAAAAGCGGTACACATTCGCGAAACCTTGTTGGCTTATTTACATAAATACCCACTGAAAATTGGGCCTAACTATCAACTCGAACTTGATGGTGTGGGGGCAAAGATTGTTCCGCACATTAACCATACGCTGGGCAAGGTAATGGTGACAGAGGCCATATTGCTAGAAGGCGGAAAACGTATTGCCAAAGGGTCAATGTCGCGCCTGCCGTTTGCCCATTCTCAGGGGTGCGGGCGTGTGCTCGAGGAATACGAGCAACGCATGAACGAACTGCTGAATAATAAACAAAAATAACCCTTATTTTTAGCCGATTTCAGCCAATTATATGCTATTTTGCCCTTTTAGTTTACGTTTTAAGGGCGAATCAGTTTACTAATTGTGGCTATATGCTGGGGGAAACCCGCCAGTACATAGTATTTTAAGTGCACATTATTTAATGGCACAGTTAATTTGTAATAGCGACAAATGGGGGGCGTAATAGCTCATGAAAATCAGGAACTACATCAAAGTAAGCGCGGCAATTTTTGCTGTAATCTCGCTTGGTGCATGTAGTGCATTAAATGAAGGTGCTTTTGGCAATAATGCATTTTGGGCAAATGGCCCGGTTGCCCAAAACGATTTGGCCGAACTTGGTCTCGCTGAATTAACCAAGGGCGACAGCGTAAAGGCGCTAGGCTTTTTTGAAAGAGCCCTTGCTATAAACCCCGATGATGTGCACGCCCTTTTTGGTTCTGCTCTTGTTTATCAAAACACCGGTCAATCAAGAAAGGCGCGCGCTTTTTACGAACGCATTAAGGCA
>JAOUJU010000277.1 GCA_029883045.1 Rhodospirillaceae bacterium | reverse complement strand
ATTTGAATACGGCCTGATATTGGCCCATAACGCATTTTCTAGGTGGACCCAGCGGTGCATGGCTGCCACCGGGCAGGGCGACCTTGGCGCGCTTGATGTTTTGGTGCTTCATTCGGTGCGCCACCGTGAACGGGAAAAGCAGGTATCGGATATTTGTTTTGTATTGGGCATCGAAGATACCCACTTGGTCATATATTCATTAAAAAAGATGGAGCGCCTTAAACTTGTGCGTCGGGTCAAACGGGGAAAGGAAACTTTTTGGAATATAAGTGCCGCCGGGACAAAAGCGTGTGATGGCTATGGCGTTGTGCGTCAGGCATGTTTATCTGGGGTTTTGCAATCGCTTAATCTTGGCGAAAATGATTTATCAGAAATTGCCCAAATGCTACGCGCCCTTTCCGGCCTGTATGACCAAGGGGCAAGGGCGGCAACGTCTCTTTAGGGTTGCAAGTTATAATTTTAGCAATTTAAGTAATGATAAATTTTTGTCCCATACAATCACATTAAGTGTTTATAATGATTGGGCATATAACACCAAAGAGCAGTAAAATAGCTTTAGTTATAATAAAAAATATTTTCTTGATGGGTTAAGTTCTAATGGGTGTAACCGCACTTATCTTACGTATTGCTTTTATCATATTTATTGTTGAAGCAATAATAATGACCGGTTTCATGGTTAGCGGTTCCGGCCATAGCTGGCTGGATGCGTTTATTGATGCAACGCTTCTTTCTTTGATTTCAGCTCCGCCATTGTTTTATTTGGTCATTAGGCCATACGTCAGGGCAAGACGAAAAATTGAAGACGCATCTAATCATGCCCGGCGCATGAGCGAAAATAACCTTGCGCAGATACTTAATTCAGTTGTCGATGGCATAATCAGTTCCGATGAAAAAGGCATAATAAAAGTTTTTAACCCGGCAGCCGAAAAAATATTTGGTTATTCGTCTGATGAAGTAATCGGCCAGCCGTTAAATATGTTAATGCCGCCCAAAGATGCAAATTCCCATGATAAATACATGCATAATTATTCCAAAACTGGAAAAGCCCAAATAATTGGTATTGGCCGGGTGGTTGAAGGAAAGAAAAAAGACGGAACAGTTTTTCCCATGGACCTTGCCATCAATGAACTAGAAATTGATGGTAAACGTGTTTACACCGGAATTGTTCGCGACGTTACCGAACGAAAAAAAGCAGAACTAGAACTAATAACTGCACGCGATGATGCCGAGCTTGCCAACAGAGTAAAATCTGAATTTCTAGCAAATATGAGCCACGAATTAAGAACACCATTAAACGCCATAATCGGTTTTTCCGAGGTAACACGTTCGGAAATATTTGGCCCCTTGGGTAATAACAAATACAAGGAATATTTAGGCGATATACAAGATTCAGCCCGTCATTTGCTGGAACTTATAAATGATATTTTAGATCTTGCACGAATTGAATCCGGCAAGTTCGAACTTCACGAAGAAACCTTCTCCGCCGATGAAACCATCAATGGAGTCACAAATTTTGTCGACACCAGCCATATTAAATTACATAAAAACATTTCAGATCAGTTGCCATTGTTGCTAACCGATAAGCGCAGATTCAAACAAATATTTCTTAACCTATTGTCCAATGCGGTAAAATTCACCGAAGATGGCGGCGATGTAACCATCAACTTATTTACCAATGACGATGGATGTATTGTTCTTAATGTTACCGATGGCGGAATAGGGATGAGCGCCGATGAAGTAAAAATGGCGCTAAAGCCGTTTGAACAAATTGATACGGGCCTTGGGCGTAAATATGAAGGTGTGGGTTTGGGCCTTCCGTTGGTTAAAAAAATGGTCGAAATCCAGAATGCAAAATTTGAAATTAAAAGCGAATCAGGGGTTGGGACATCGGTAAGCGTCACTTTCCCTAGCGAAAGATGTTTCCAGCGTTAAACATTTGGCAGTTTAAGCTGAGGTTAAAACCACCGAAAACACACCGTTAACCCCCTGTTTTATTGGTGTTTATAATAAATTTATCCATATTTTCAGGGGTTTTTTGCAAAAAACATGAAATACCACCCAGTTGCTGTTGACAGGCGGTGGTATGGCCCTTATTTTCCGCGCTTCAAGGTCCAGATGCCCTTTGTATCTGTGGCCTTTATTAAGGATGTATCAGAAAATAAGGACCCTCCACTTGGCCAAAGCCTAAGGAGCCTGGTTTTTTAAGGATTTAAAGACATGAAAGTCAAAAATTCCCTCAAGTCGGCAAAAACCCGCGATAAAAATTGCGTTGTCGTGCGTCGCAAGGGCCGTGTTTACGTTATTAACAAGCGTAACCCACGTTTCAAGACCCGCCAAGGTTGAGATAAGGCTATATAAGCTCAAATACAGGGCTGAAAAGTTACAAGCAATCAGGTTATTTGTTTTTGAAGAAAATCCGCGCCACAAGCGCGGTTTTTTCTTTGTCTGATGGGTGCAATACTATTACAAAAGTATATATCCTCAGGTTTTTATTTGCGGACAATCAAGAGAGGTGGCCGGCATGAAGATGCCGAAACCAGATAGCCAGACAATAGACAAGCGTCGTGAAATCATTGACGCGCTTTCGCTTATACTTCCGGGTGAAGGCCTGATTGTTGATGAGCAAGAGCTTCATGCCTATGAATGTGATGGCCTTATGGCGTATCGCCAGCTACCGCTTGTGGTGGCATTGCCGGAAACAACTGAACAGATTTCACAAATACTTTCATATTGTAATAATGCCAACGTTAAAGTAGTGCCGCGTGGTGCGGGAACAGGGCTTTCCGGAGGGGCGTTGCCCCTTGCCGATGGGATAACAATTGGTCTTGGAAAATTTAACCGTATAATTGATGTTGATTTTGAAAACCGTGCAGTTGTTGCCCAACCCGGCGTAACCAACAAAGCCATAACCGA
>JAOUJU010000276.1 GCA_029883045.1 Rhodospirillaceae bacterium | reverse complement strand
TTTCGGCCATGCGCAACGCATCAAGAACAGATTTTTGAAAATCTTGAAAACCGCCCTCGTAGTTTCCTTCGGTCGCAAGGTCATACAAATGTTGTTCGGCCATTTCAATTTGCTGCGTTGCGGTTATATCAACGCCGGGATCAAACGCTTCGTTTACTATATCTTCGCCAAGATGGATAAGTTCACGTTTCAGATGTAGGTCATAAATGATGCGTCCATATTCACCCGAATTAATAATGGTAACAGCGCTACCCGCAAGTTCGGCCAAATAATTTGTGCCGCCAATGGACACAAGCGCTTCGTCGGTTTCAAACAATGGGGTAAGCGATACGTGGCTGGCCATTTGTCCACGGTCAATAAGCGTGCGACAGGTTTCAAAAATGCGACCATGTTCGGGTATGGCAAAGTGTTCGGCAGTAAGAAATTCTGCCACCCGTTCAAACGCGCGGTTATCGGTAATGATTGCGCCAAGCAACGCTTTTTCTGCCTCAATGTTATAGGGCAGGGTGCGCATGGCTGGGCCGTTGTCTGGCCCGGCAAAGCTTGTTCCATCCGATCTAGCCTCGGCAAGGCGTATAGTGTTATCTGTGCTCATGACCAGTACTCTAAGGCAAAACAAGTTACCCACAGGCAGCTAATAACCTTAATGCTGGGGCTTGTTGCAAAATAAATATTAAATAAATAATAGCCCGATTCTGTATATTTATGCCCAAGACAATAAAAAACCGGCCCCCTGTTTTATGGCAGGGCGCCGGTTTTGTTATTTTTGCCTTAAAGACCGCCGATTTTAGGCTTTATCGCCTTCATCGCCAGATTCTGGGGCTTCTTCAGAAGCTGCCTCTTCTTTTATTTCTTCAAGCACGCTTTCTTCAAATACGGCTTCGAGTTCAGGTGCTGCCTTAACTTCAGGCTCATCCTCGCCCACTACGGCTTTGCCTGTTTTGGCTTGAATTTTAGCTTCATCCTCAGTACGCGCCACGTTAACGGTTATATTAACCGAGACTTCCGGGTGAAGGCTGCAGCGTACTTCGTAAAGGCCCAATTCCTTGATAGGATTTATGAGACCTATTTGATTACGGTTTATGGTGAAACCCGCATCGGTAAGTGACGCAGCAATATCGCGCACGTTGACCGAACCATAAAGATGTCCAGCTTCGCCAGCTTGACGGATAAGTGTAACAGAGACATCACTCATCTTGGCCGCAACTTTGCTTGCTTCGTCTTTTTGTTTTAGGTTTTCAGCTTCGAGCTGTACGCGCTGGGATTCAAAAACTTTTTTGTTTTCTTCAGTTGCGCGCAGTGCCTTTTTTTGCGGCAGCAGGAAATTGCGAGCAAAGCCAGTTTTGACCTTTACCACATCGCCCATCTGTCCCAGTTTTTCAACTCGTTCGAGCAAGATAATATCCATCTTTAGTTCCTCCTAGCCTTCTATCGGCTTAACTATTCGCCGGCGAAGGCCGACCCATTGTTCCATAATTCCAATTGCACCAATCACCAGCGCAAACCATCCGGTGGCAAGCGTAACCACATAAATTATTCCCAGTAAAAAACCGGGAAATCTTAAACTACTGGCCAGCACGTGAACCACGGATAGACCCAGAAAAAAATAAGGTATAACCAAAACCACAAACAAATTGTGGCCCAAATACCCAATCTCTCCGGGGCCAAGCAACGCCAACGCGGCACTGCCAACCACGGCCCATGATGGCCAATCAGGGAGCGTTAGCTCCTTAATTCTTGGGCTCGGCCTAAGGTTTTTTCTTCCCTTTACCAGCAACCCCTGAGCAAAAATTGTATTTACGCCCAGCATCAAAACCCAAAATGCACCCACCATGCCGGGGAAAAAATCCGCTAACACTTTGGTTGCATCAAGACGCACCTTTGCGTCCTGGTTTGGGGCTATAATTTCAAACAGCCCCGAAATATATTTTACGACAACCCCTTTAAGGTCGCCACCCGCTAGCACGGACGACACAACCATGTAAACGCAGGCAAGTATTGCAATCCAAACGATTATACTTCCTGCCGGAAACCACCCCTTATCAGGATGTGGTTCCGCTTTAACATAGCCAGCGTCATAACTGCGCGGGCGTACCGGTAATCCCGGTACATCGGCCTCGCGGCCAGGTAACTCTTCGGCAATATCAGTGCCGTTTTTGGCAATTGCCGGGTCGGACTTGCTTAGCGCCAGAAATGATATTGCCGATGAAGGCAAACCATGTAGCAGGGCAAACATTGCCCCACCGGCCAAACCAAGACCAAAACTTATTAACGTTCCTGCTCCTGCGGCTATTAGTGCCGCCCGGTAACCCAGCCCTAGTCCCACTACCAATATTGGCAACGGAACCAGATAGACCAGAAAGAAAACACTAACCGCACTTCCTGACATAAATGCCAGCGAAAGCATGGCGCTTATTAATCCGGCAATAATGGCTATGAGTACGTGTTTTGAATCCATCCTCATCTGCCCACTATCCGCCCCCCATCAAACCTTAAGGGGCCACTCGATTACTTTATGTCGATTACTTTATAACGTAAGGCAAAAGACCAAGAAAACGAGCCTGCTTGATAGCCTTTGAAAGCTCACGCTGTTTTATTGCTGAAACTGTTGTAATACGCGAAGGAACAATCTTTCCCCGCTCGGAAATATAACGACCAAGCGTTCTGGTATCGCGAAAATCTATCTTTGGCGCACCTTCACCTGAAAACGGGCAGCTTTTACGGCCACGGAAAAATGGTCTACGTCCCATTATGAATCTCCTCTGTCTGAAAAGCCGCCACCAAAGCCACCGCCACCGCCACCGCTAAAGTTATCGTCGCGTTCAAATCCGCCTCTGCGGGGACGATCATCACGGCTAGGTTTTTGCATCATGATGCTTGGCTCAAGGTCCAGTTCATCAGTGCGAAGTGTAAGATG
>JAOUJU010000275.1 GCA_029883045.1 Rhodospirillaceae bacterium | reverse complement strand
AATCCCCATTCTATTTTTTAAAATGGCACTTAACGGGGCTATTCTAAAACCCCTTGATTTAGCCAACGGCAACCATTTTGCAAGGGCATCTATGGTGCCATCACGGGGATGGCCAATGGCTATGGCAAAGCCGCGACGCGCTGCCAAGGCCTCGACCTCGGCCAATTGTTTATTAATGGATTTTACCGCTGGTTCATTATCAAGAAACACGTTGCGTTCAAGGTGTGGAACACCAAGGTCGCTGGCCACCATTGGGCCAACGGTTTTTGCGCTGGTACGTGAATCAAGAAACATCAACCCCTTGTTTTTAATTTCCTGCAAAACAACGGTCATTCCATTTTTGTCCTCGGTGAAATGGCTTCCCATATGATTGTTTACCCCGATATAACCATCAAACCTGCTCATACCCCACTCCACCAATCTTCTAAGTTCATTTTCTTCCATTCCTGCAATTAATACATTGGGTCCGGCATCAACCGTTTTTGAGCTCGGTTCCATAGAAATATGAAGCATCAATTCATGCCCATCTTTTCTGGCCGCATCTGTTTGCAACTGAAGATCATCGGCGTAGGTAAGAAATGAAAGTGTAAGCGGGGGTGGTAATTCCCACATTTTTTTAGACCGTCCCCTATCGACACCCATGTCATCAATAACAATAGCTATCAACGGGCCATCACCAGTGGAAACAAAGGGAACCGAATTTTTAATCCAGTTTGGGTTTTCTAAATCTGGGTCATTGCTTATTGAAGCAATAAGGTCTGATAAGCTGTCGTGCGGTGGCTCATATACATCGCTGGGTAATTTTTCTTCGTATGCATTCCATGGCGCAAACGGGTTTGGTCGTTCGGCGCTGTATGTGTTTTTGTTTTCAGTTGGCGGGGCAAAGGCTGCCCTATTGGCATTTTCTGTTGATGCGCTTTTTCCGCCAAAAACATTTCCCGCCAACCAGTACCCACCAGTTGCCGCCAAGACAACTGCCAAAGCAATAACAGGCAAAAACGCACCGGGCGGAATGCTAAGTTTGTTTTTTCTTCTCTTTGCGGATGTTTTTGTTTTTTTGATCATTTTTTATACTAGGCGAAATTATTGTGCGCGGCTACGTACCTTTGGTTTTTGCTTTTCATCCATACCTTCACCGATTCCGGCCAAGTCATCAAGTATTGGGCAATCGGGGCGATCATCACCATGACAGCACGAGGTTAAGTTTTTCAAAGTATCTAAAATTGATTGAAGTTCGATAATTTTATCTTCAATTTGGCTTATGTGGCTGGTGGCAATGGCTTTTACATCTGCCGATGTACGTTTACCATTACGCCACAGGTCCAAAAGGTTTGACACCTCTTCAACACTGAAACCAAGGTTTCTTGAACGTTTTATAAATCTAAGAACCTCAACATCTTTTATATCATAATCGCGATAACCATTAGCTGCACGCCCGGCTGGCGGAATAAGCCCTACTTGCTCATAATACCTTATGGTTTTTGCCGGAACCCCAGATATTTTGGATGCATTTCCAATGTTCATTTTTTTGCTCCAGCTTTCCAACGTTTTAATAATAGTGAATTTGTAACAACCGATACGCTGCTAAGCGCCATTGCCGCACCGGCAATAACCGGGCTAAGCAATCCCATTGCCGCCAGCGGTAGTGCGACCAAATTGTAAAAAAATGCCCAAAAAAGGTTTTGTCTAATTTTTCTAACCGTTGCCTTTGATACCAGTACCGCTGCGCCAACCAATTCAGGGTCGGTTCGCATTAATGTAATTCCTGCGGTATGCATGGCAACATCAGTACCGCTAGCCATGGCTATACCAACATCGGCTGCGGCCAATGCGGGCGCATCATTAACCCCATCACCAACCATGGCAACGGTGTGCCCGGCAGCTTTAAGGCGAATAATTTCGTTTGCTTTATCTTCAGGCAGCACTTCGGCGATTATATCACCTTCATCAAGGCCAATTATTTTGGCAATTGCGTTTGCGGTTCTTTGATTATCGCCCGTCAGCATAAGCGGGCGAATACCGCTTGCTTTCAGTTTTGCAATTGCACTTTTTGCATTTTTTCTTGGGGCATCGCCAACACCAACAAACCCCAACAAGGATAACCCCTGCGCACCTTTAACTGCGCCATCAACCGCTGCCCAGATTACGCCTTGCCCTGCGTTTTCCATTGTTGTGGCATCGGTTTCAAATACGGAAATATCTATGTTTTTTTCTTCCATCAAACGGCGGCTACCGATGAAAACTTTTTTACCATCAACTACGGCCTCGACCCCACGCCCGACAAGGGCGTTAAATGTTTCAGGATCAGAAACTATAATTTCTTTTTCACTAGCATAGTTCGCTATGGCACGGGCCAATGGGTGTTCGCTTCCGTGCTGTGCTGATGCCATAATTTGCATTAGCTCAGCTTCGCTAATATTTACCGGGTGTATTTGGGTTACTTTGGGCTGTCCTTCGGTTAATGTTCCGGTTTTATCAAACACCACAACATCAACACTGTGTGATAATTCCAATGCCTCGGCATCTTTTATCAAAATACCATGGCTGGCTGCACTTCCGGTGCCAACCATTATTGCAGTTGGTGTTGCTAGTCCCAATGCACATGGGCACGCAATAACCAAAACGCTAACCGCATTTATAAGGCCCACCTCCCATCCGGCACCAACAAACCACCATCCGCCCCACGTGGCCAAGGCAACCACAACAACGGCGGGAACAAAAACAGCGGCAATTTGATCAACCAGTTTTTGCACTGGTGCCTTTGATGCCTGCGCACCTTGTATCATACGAATTATATTACTAAGGGTTGATTGGGCGCCAACCGATGTTGCCCTTACCTGCACCATGCCATCACCGTTTATTGCACCGCCCACAACCTTGTCATCAATATTTTTAAAAACAGGCAAGCTTTCCCCGGTCA
>JAOUJU010000274.1 GCA_029883045.1 Rhodospirillaceae bacterium | reverse complement strand
AAGCGGGGCCATTTGGCTGTAACGCAGGTTATTTTCGGCGTAGGCTTTTTTTATGCCATTTGATAGCGCTGCTTCATCATTGCCGCCAGTCCATACTTGCTCGCCCTTTTTGCCATAAACAATTGCAGTTCCGGTATCTTGGCACATGGGTAAAACCCCGCCGGCTGATACGCATGCATTTTTCAACATTTCCATAGCGACAAAACGGTCGTTATCGGATGCTTCCCCGTCATCAAGAATATTTCGTAGCTGCTGTAAATGCGAAGGGCGCAATAGATGCGAAGTATCGCGCATGGCAATGCTTGCCAGCTCGGTTAAACCTTCGGGGTCAATTTTAAGAAAAGTACGGCCATCGGCTTTTACGCTGGATACATAATCGGCACTAAGCAGACGGTATTCAGTCGCGTCATCGGCTGTGGAAAAAATATTATGAAAGTTATCTTGGGCCATTATTATTTTTTTCGAAAGGCATCAAGGGTTATTACTTCACCCGATTTTCCATCGCCATCTTTTGCATCAGATGGAACATTGTTATTTTCGGAAAAACTTGCCCCCTCAAATTCCATTACTTCGGAATCAAATTCATCATCGCCATCGTCAAGGTCGTATTCGCCTTCTTCACCATCCAGCGGCATCATTTTTAATTGCAGTGCAAAACTTACCGATGGGTCGGAAAAAGAAATAACCGCGGCGTATGGTATTTCTAGGCGTTCTTTTTTTCCGCCAAAGCTAAGCGTGACCCCAAACCCATCATCGTTGACCTGAAGGTCATCAAACTGATGTTGCATAACAATGGTCATCTCGTTGGGATGCTGGGCCAGCAGACGTGGGGGGATTGAAACCCCGGGATGTTCGGTTAGGAAAGAAATATAAAAATGATGATCACCGCCAAGCCCGTGCGCCGCAACGTGGTTTAGTGCATTGTTGATAACCTGGCGTAGGGCAGATTCAACCCAAAGGTCATAGCGCAGTTCGTCGTTATCGGCGTTGCTATCATCCATTTTTATTTGTTTATCCTGTTAAATTTAAGCCTAAGTCTCGCCTTTGGTATAAGTGGGGGGCTTCTGTTGCCAGGTGCCCCCCGAACCCCGTGGTTACATTAGCCGTTAGGCTGCAACCGCAAATGCATCATTATCGTTTGCATTTGTAAAATTGACCCCGATACGGTGGGTATCATGCCGAACGAAAATTATGCCTTTACTACGCCCGTCGATCCTATATCGCCCCCTTAAATGCCTGGCCGGGCTTTTGAAAAGAAAATCTTAAAAAGCCCGGCCGGGGCTAACTGGTGGAGGCGCCGGGTACTGCCCCCGGGTCCGTTACGCTTATTCCGCAAAACGTTTATCGTCATAGTCGGTTACCCGACCCCTTAAATATAGGCTCTGGCGAGACCTTTTGCAAAGATAGTTAAAATATTCAATTTTCCCGATTCTGTTGATTTAATGGGGTTTGCCCAAACCCCCCAAGACGGTAGAGTCAGGGCGATTCTCAAAATCACTCGATTCTAACAATTATCCTAAGGGGAAAAGGCCAAAGATGGACCTCACGGCAGAACAAAAATCAGAAATTGAAGCCCTTCGCAGCCAGTCTGCCACCACCCGCAGGGCGTGCGCCCCACATCTTGAGGAAATTTTGTACGAACCTTTCCCGGTTCTCGATCATGGATTCGTCAGGGTAATTGATTATATGGGCGATGATGGTGCGGTGGTTCAGGCCGCGCGGGTTTCATATGGCAAGGGTACCAAAAAGGTTCAATCCGATGCCGGACTTATCAATTATCTGTTGCGCCATCGCCACACCACACCTTTTGAAATGTGTGAAATAAAATTCCACGTAAAAATGCCAATTTTCGTAGCTCGCCAGTGGATCCGCCACCGCACTGCTAACGTCAATGAATATTCGGCGCGTTATTCCATTATGGACAAAGAATTTTATATTCCAACAAGCGCACAGTTGGCAGCGCAATCGGAAATAAACCATCAGGGTCGCGGTGATGTATTGCAGGGCGATGAAGCAGCCGAGGTACTTGCCCTACTAAAAGAAGATGCCGAAAGATCTTATAGCCACTACGAACTGATGCTTAATGAAAATAGTAGCGGCAACAAATTGGACGAAAACAAACAGGGACTAGCACGCGAACTTGCGCGGATGAGCTTAACATTAAATACCTATACCCAGTGGTACTGGAAAATAGATTTACACAATTTCATGCATTTTCTTTCTTTGCGTGCCGATAGCCATGCCCAGTATGAAATACGGGTTTATGCAGAAGTCATGCTTGAAATGCTAAAACGCTGGATGCCAGCAACTTACGATGCCTTCATGCAATACCGCGTTGGTGGAACCCATGTTTCGGCCAAGGGAATGGACGTGGTGCGTAGGCTTTTGGCGGGCGAAAACCTTTCGCAGGAAGAAAGCGGAATGTCGGTCCGTGAGTGGCGAGAATTGATGGAAAGTCTCGGCCGCGATACCTAACTACATAGCACAATATGATAATTTACCTGATTTTAGCCATTCACTTATAATGGCAAATCTAATGACGCCTCGGTCTATATTCAGGCTACGTTCATGGTATAAATCATATTAGAATTGTTTTATTTAGGCTTGTCACGCAGGCTAATAACATATTTTTTTGCTGTGTTTAGAAAGGTTTTCTACAATGTCGGGTATATCGCAAAACAAACTTTTTTCCGCGGAAAAGAAAATAATAGAAAAGTCTGGTGGGCCACTACAGCCGTCAGCCCATTCTGCCATACATACCGAAGAGGTATTAAACGCGATAGCCGAGGTTAAAAAACTTATTGAACAGTCCACAGCATCTGCGGCGCAACCGTCAGTTTCCGATATGCCGGAAATGTCTGTTTTGCGCGGGCAACTTCACGACCTAAAAGAAAGCATTGATAAAACTAAATCGGAAATTGCCGCAATC
>JAOUJU010000273.1 GCA_029883045.1 Rhodospirillaceae bacterium | reverse complement strand
TTACTGTTGATGGTGAAACAATATATACCCGCCGGCGCTGAGATTCATCGACTAGGTTTTGGAAATTTGCGTGTAGTTCCCCATACACCGCTTCCGAGGGTAGAAACATCAATGCCGATTCGGCAGTTTCGCCGGGAATAATATATTTTTCGGCAATATCAACGATATGTTTTTTTACGTCACTAGAAAAGCTGCGCCCAGCAATTTTTACGCTATCATCATCGGTTGCTGCTACCAAAGCGCGATAAGATTCGAGCGGGAATTTTGAATCAATAACAATTGACCCCGGTGGGTTAGGCAGATGTAAAACGCAATCGGCGCGACGCCCGTTGGAAAGAGTTTCTTGAAACCCATAAACCCCGGGCGGCAATGCGTCTTGCACCAAATTTTCAAGCTGAACTTCGCCAAACGCACCGCGCGCTTGCTTGTTAGAAAGTATGTCTTGCAAACCAACTACTTGGGTCGAAAGGTCGGTCAGATTTTTTTGCGCAACATCAATAACCGCAAGTCGTTCGTGTACTTGTTTCATTGCATCGCCAGTTTTTTCGGTGTGATGGCTAAGCCCGTCACCCAAACGTTTTGATGCAGCCTCAAGGCGCTCTTCAAGGGTGCGGCGCAACTGTTCATGGCCCAAGGCATTGGCTTCGCCCATGGCTTTTATTAGGCCCATTAATTCACCAATATTTTGCGCGTCGTTATTGGCGTAATTATTTTTTGCCCGGGCCAGCCAAAATAACCCAACCACAGCCATCGCCGCTATGGTTATGCTAATTACTATTAAAATCCAGGTTGCTTCCATTTTTTCAACTTGCCCGAATACCAATTAAAAGGCAAATCAGTGCTGCCCATCGCTGAAGGCCTTGGCGATTTCCTTGAATTCTTCTTCTATATTATTTAGCGCAGCAACAATATCCGGGTCAAAATGGCTGCCCGCGCCATCGCGAATAATTTCCATTGCCTTTTCGTGAGGGAAAGCGGGCTTGTAAACCCGTGCGGAAATCAACGCATCATAAACATCAGCCACCGCCATCAGGCGTCCTGAAACCGGGATATCGGTTTCGCGCAAACCGTTGGGATAGCCGCTACCATCCCATTTTTCATGATGGGTTTCGGCAATTTCACGGGCCAAACGCAAAAATGAAGTTGAGCCCAATTTACCCTCAGCCACCTTTAGCGCATCACCGCCAATTTGCGCGTGGGTTTTCATCAATTCAAATTCTTCATCGGTGTGTTTGCCGGGTTTAAGTAAAATATTATCGGGGATGCCGACCTTGCCGATGTCGTGCAGAGGGGCCGATTTATACAATAAGTCTATGGTTTCATCATTAAGCACATCTGAAAACGATGGATGTGGCTGCAGATGCAATGCCAATGCGCGAACATAGCGTTGGGTTCTAAGTATATGTTGCCCGGTTTCGTTGTCGCGCGCTTCGGCTAATGATGCGAGCGAAAGAATGGTTACGTCACGGGTTAAGGCAATTTCATTAATGTAATTTTTCAGCTGCGCAATCATAGTGTTGGTGTGTTTTGCCATTAAGCCGAATTCATCGGTGGTGCTGACCGGAACACGAACATCAAGCCTGCCATTGGCTACGTTGCTTAATGCCCCAGTTTCATGCGCTAAAAAAAGATTTAGATTTTTGCTATAAGATGAAATTACGTTAAGCGTGTGCGGTAAAATAACCGCCAGCACAAACATAAATTCTTTTATTATAGAAATACGTGCTTCGGCCAACGGAATTGTTTTTCCGACCTCGACTATCCAGTCTAGATCCTTGATTACCAGCAGCATAAATATAGTTATCAACATCACAACAGAAATTGTGGCAAAAAATGCGACCCTTTGCGAAAGGGGAAAATATACTTTTTGTGGGTCAAGATCGGCTTTTGAAAGCTCTATCGTGCGCCCGACGTGGCGTTCACGTTCAAGCGCAAGGTCAATTGCGGCAAAAAAGCCAAGCCCAAAAATACCAACAAATACCTTTAGCCCACTGGTAAGGGGAAACCCATGTGCAATGGTGTTGTAAATCGCTAGGCCTAATGCCGAGGCCACAAATAAAGATATTTCAAGTATAAACCTGCGCCTTGTTTGCTTTTCAAGCGGCGCGCCATTAACTACGGATTTACCTAAAATATTACCAACGCCAAATTGCAGCCCAAGGGCCACCACCACGGGTATAATGACCTGATCGGGCCTTAGGCTGGCAATAAACGGGCATACTTGGATGCCATAAATGGGCACAATTATGCCTGCCAGCAAATAATGGATTACAGATCGCAAGGTTGCATATTTAGTCATTTTTTTCCAGCCCACCTATCGCTACAATACACTGCTTGCAAAACAAAATAACCCCAATATATCTACGGAAATAATGGCTTCGTCTGACGGTTAAGGTATAAACAGTAAAAAATTAAGCACTAAATATTTTGATAATCGATAAAGGCAGTTAAATGGCAGTTTTACCCATTCTCATCGCACCAAATACCCGGCTTAAAATCAAGGCCAAAAAAGTTCAAAGCGTTGATAAAGAAATAATAAAATTGATGAACGATATGGTGGAAACCATGAGAAGCGCAAATGGAATTGGTTTGGCCGCACCACAGGTTGGTGTTTCAAAGCGCGTTATTGTGGTTGATATTTCATCGGTCAAAGAAAATTCTGAACCACTACGTATGGCGAACCCGGAAATTATTTGGGCATCAGACGAAGAGGACCTGCGTGAAGAAGGGTGTCTTTCCTTGCCCGACCAATATGCCGAAGTTTTACGCCCTAGCGCGGTTCGCGTTCGTTATATTGATCAGCAAAACGAAATAAGAGAAATTGAAGCACAAGGAATTTTGTCAGTTTGCATTCAGCATGAAATGGACCACCTTGAGGGTAAATTGTTTGTTGACTATCTTTCTGCCCTTAGACGTAAGATGATATTACGTAA
>JAOUJU010000272.1 GCA_029883045.1 Rhodospirillaceae bacterium | reverse complement strand
AGAATAATTTTAAATCTTGCGATATTTCAAGCGCACTACCCCCCACCAAAAAAGACAGAAAAGTGACAAAAATAGCTAATATTTATTATGTTACCCTGTCGATATATAAAGTATATTAATGGTGCTCTTGATTCTTAATAATGCCTGAAATAAACAGGCAATATCTTTTGTTTTTTTAGTGATTTGTGCGACAAATCGCGTGGGCGCGTATTTGAATTTGAGCAACCTTACACAAGAAAAATAACGCAGAAATAATGCGCATAATTTAGTTGCGCAGGAACCATGGGGCGTTTAATCGGTTATGAGTACAAAAGTAAATCTTGAAGATATTGACGTTGTGATTGTCGACGCCGACAGGACATCACGCCAAACAATACGCAATATTCTGACAGATCACGGAATAAGGCGTATTTCGGTTGCTGTGAATATGCGCGACATGATCAATATACTTGATGTTAGTGCCCCTGATTTACTTATTTCTGATCATGAACTGCCCGATGGTGATTTTAGCGATTTTGTTCATAAGCTGCGCCATTATGAAACTAAGTATAATCCATTTCTTCCTATTATCGCTACCGCATGGTCACCAACCCACGAAACGGTGCGAAGCATAATACAATCAGGTGTTGACCACATTATCAGCAAACCGCTTTCTGCGGGTCAGCTTATGCAGCGAATAAAGGTGCTAGCATTAGCACGTAAACCTTTTATCGTTACCAGCCAGTATATTGGCCCTGATAGACGCAAAAAAGACGATGCCCGACCTAGCGTTTCAACGCCGGTTATTGTGCCAAGCACGCTAAATATGAAAGCAACTGGCACTACAGATATAAATCCGGTGTCCCTGCAAGAAGAAATTGATTCTTGCGTAAAGCAGGTAAACATCCAAAAACTTGAACGTAACGCCCAGCAGGTGACTTTTTTGGTGGAACGCATTGTTCCCGGTCTTGCGATGGGCGGCCCCGATGAAACAACGTCACGATCGCTTGATCGCCTTCTTTATGTGTCGGAAGATATAGCAAGAAGAATGGGCGGAACGCCCTATGCGCACGTTTCTGAACTGTGCAACACCATGATAAACGTCACCCGAAGGATAATTGATGCGGGTGATTTCCCTGCCCCAAAAGATGTTGAATTGCTTAAACCTGTAGCAAAATCAATCGAAGCTGGATTTGCCGAAAGCGGCGATGATGCCAAGCGCATGGCCATGGAAATAAGTCGTTCGGTTAAAGATGGGCAAACAAAACAGCTATAGAAATATGCCCACAGATAAACACAGCGATAATTAAAGATCGTTTATTTGTTTAAGCTGGTTTCTTCACCAACCCATTTTAAAAAATCGTTATTTCCACCAACTATGTCCATGGAAACCACGCAGGGGCAATCGTAGCTGTGCATTGATTTAATTTTTTTTGTAACCGCATCAATGTTATTTTCTACGGTTTTCATCACAAGCACCGTTTCCTTTTCATCCTCAATCTTGTCTTTCCAGCGATATATTGACCTGACGCCATCAATTATATTCACGCAGGCAACAAGGTGATCTTTCACAAGATCGCGTCCTATGCTTAGTGCCTCGTCAATATTTGGTGTTGTTACATAAACAAATATGGTTTTTTGCATCATACTTCCCTACTCCTACTGTATGGTATTTTATTAATTTTCCTTGCCTTTTCGGTACTTTGACGCCCATGTTGGCAACCAATGAAAGCTGACTTATCATGGTCGGGAAAACCAATTTAATTTTTTTTTAAATATACCCGGGGTGCTATCCTGTGACTAAAAAACCTAATGCAAATAAAAAATCTGACAACGGCAATAATGATGGTGATTTATCAAGCGACAATTGTGTCGATAAGCCATCGAAAACCCAAATTGAGTGGCTAATGCGCGCAGCCGCCCAGCCGGGCGGCAAGTTGCCCCTTTTTGATAAATATGGGCAGAGGATTGGTGAAAGCACCGTCAGGTCGTGCATTGAAAAAGGATGGGCCGAGCCGTGGTTTTCCAACCCTATTAAGCCCGATTGGTTGGTTTGCAAAATTACCGATGCTGGTCGCAAGGCAATTTCTTGATATTTGAATCAGGGAATAAAAACTCAAGGCTTAGTTTTTTTGTTAACAGCTCGTAACAATTAAGCAAAAACAGCCTACGTACGAAGTTAAAAAACCAGAAACGATATAAGAAATAAAATTAAGTAAATTACATAACTATTTGTAATTAAATAATTTAATCATTTTTAATTGTTATATCAACATACCCGCGTTCAATAGCATACCTTAGGGCCTCAAAGGCGCTTTTGGCTTCTTCATACATTTCACGGCTGGTTTTAAGCGACATAACCTCTGCCTGATCCGGCGGGTTTCCGTGTTCGGCGCCTATGCGAAATGCCTCTTCAAGGTAACGCGCCCTTAGGCTCGCCACCGCCAAAGAGAAAGAAAGAACTGTTTTTTTAGTTATTTCAGGGATTCTGGCGTGAATAACCTCGCGGTTGGCCAGCCTTATTCCTTGCTCAATATCGCTAAGGAACCTTTTCTGATCCATCATTTTTTTATAGTCATCAGAATGGTCATCATCAGTCATTTATGTAAAATCCTTTTAATAACAATAAGCTCTGTATTAAAAACACCGTTTATTATAGGCCCTTTGCAGGCAGATAATGCCCGTTACAAAACAAGCATAATCACTACTTGCCTAACAATTCATTTAAGTATTTCCGCACAACAAATACTAGTCCATTTGTGGGTGTGATGTACGTCACAGCCAACTGGACAAATACGTGGGAGTATAAAGACTGTGGATTGGTTCATTTGAGCCAATCCCTTCCCTCAAGAGCACAAAACTTCGGGCCGGCCCTTATGGAGCCGGTCCTTTTTTTGTTTGTTTTGCAATTTTTGGCAGAAAACATGGGTTTTTTTGATATTTTGCGTCTGTGACGTACG
>JAOUJU010000271.1 GCA_029883045.1 Rhodospirillaceae bacterium | reverse complement strand
GCTATACGCAATGTATTTGCTGATTTCCACATCGCGGCTGGCATATATTGTAAAACCAGCCATCATTGCAAATGCTACAAGTGCGGATGAAAATCCTGCCCCGGCCAATCCTAATTCAGGCATTCCCAGCTTTCCGAACATGAAAACATAGTTCAACAAAGCATTTAGTGGTAATGCCACCAAAACCATTAATAAAAATACACGTGGCTTGCCAATAGCAGAAAACACGTTGCGCCACACCGCAACCCCCAACATGGCAACGGTAGTAAATGCCATCTGCTTGGCATATTCACTGCCCAGAGAAATAACCGAAGCATCTATGCCAAATGCCATTAATACCAAATCGATATTCCATACAATTACAAATGCAGGAAGTGCAAGTATCATTGCCGCATGAAAGCCGCTACGTATAACGTCAGTTATTTCGTCGTAATTGTTCCGCCCCAGTGCTTGCGCAAGAATAGCCGCAACCGTGGCAAGGATCCCCGACATAAAATAAAATACTATCGAATATAAATCGCTAACCACCGCACCTGCAGCAAGCGGGATTGAACCCATCCACCCCATCATTACTGTATCTGTTATGGACATACCCATATTAACAAGCGCCGTTCCGGTAAGCGGTGCCGCAAGAAGAAATATTTTCTTGCCTTCGTCTTTGCTGAAAATTCCATTAATATAGTCAGTTATATGTTTCATAACATTTGGTCCTGCGTTGGTTATTCTTAAATTAGTACTGCGTGCCAATAATTTGCCGGGTGTGAATAATCACGATGGCTATCGTTGCTGCCAAAAACCCGTATCTTTCACATGCCTGCAAATAAGTAATTCTGTTTTTCATCTTTCCTCTGCTCCGTTGCTTTAACCCTGAGGACCATGCCCGCTGGTTGGGGTTACGCCTTTGCTTTTAACCATACTATTTAGTCTTATTAAAACATACTAAAAGGTATGTCAATATAGTTTTTTTGAGAAAATTGGCTAAAAAAAGGGTATTTTGTAGTATTTTAAGACTAGAAATGTCTTTATTTTAATATTACTAGATGGTATGGTATAAAAAATACTGAATAAATTGGAGCTTAAAAGGCATGCCAAAAGACGGTGCAGCAACCAAAGAGCTGATTTTAAATAGCGCACAAGAGTTGGTTTATGAGCGCGGATTTAGCGCAACAACCCTGGACCTTATGCTGGAAAGGGCCAAGCTGACTAAGGGCGCATTCTTCCACCACTTTAAAAATAAAGATGATTTGGCTTTATCGCTTATTGAACGTTACCTAGATGGCGAATCCGTGCTTCTTAATAGCTTGGTTGAGCGCGCCGAACAGTTAACTCGTGACCCGCTTCAGCAGGTGCTTATTATTATTGGATTTATTATTGATGACATTAAAACAGGCGGGGCCCTATCAAAAGGATGCCTGTTTGCGTCTTATGCATTTGAACTGGCCGAATTTGACGAAAATGTTCGTTCGCTAGCTCGTAAGGGTTTTACCAAATGGCGCGAAGTAATAGGGGGTAAAGTGGCTCAAGCAATGGAAATGTACAAACCAAAGCTTCCTGTTAGCAGTATGGATTTGACGGAAAACATGCTTGCTGCGTTTGAAGGTGGCATCGTGATTTTCAGGATGGAGGGCAATCCAGACATAATAGCAAAAAGTTTGTCGGCTTTTAGAAATTACGTCGAATTACTATTTGATCAAAGAACCTAATTTGGCTTGGCACATGGATTCGAGCCTGCGCTCATCAGTGGTATGGATTTTTCTCCCTCGAGCACATTTTTTGCAAACCTTTTAAACAAGGTTTTCATTTTTACACGAGGGCAACTGAAATAAATCAAGATCGCGTAGGTCGCGCGTAACGATATAGCGGATTTGTTCTTTGTTGAGCAGATCAACGGGTTGGCACCATTTTGTCGCTTGACAGAATAAATAGGGTTTATAAAACCCAATTGGGGCGGACAAAGTGGCAAGTATAGCCGTTGGGCACGCGCTGCAAATAATTTTGATGTTCGGGTTCGGCTTGCCAAAAATCACCCGCCGGTTTTATTTCGGTTACTACCTTGGCGGGCCAAATGCCCGATGCGTTCACATCGGCAATGGTTTTAATCGCAATATTTTTTTGCTGGTCATTAATGTAATAAATACCTGAACGATAAGACAAGCCCCGGTCGTTGCCTTGGCTATTTAATGTGGTGGGATCATGTATTTGGAAAAAAAATTCTAAAATTTTGCGATATGAAATTTGTTCCGGGTTAAATATTATTTCAACCCCTTCGGCGTGGGTGCCGTGGTTTGCATAGGTTGCATTGCTAACATCACCCCCGGTATAACCAACCCGGGTTGATATAACGCCAGGCAATTTACGGATTAAATCTTCCATCCCCCAAAAACAACCACCAGCCAAAACCGCGCGTTCTTGCATTTTTTATTTCTCCGTTAAAAATATAACATACGCCATCAGCACAGAAAAAGGGCCGGAAATAAATCCCGACCCTTTTTTAAAGTTAGCAAAAAAGCGTTTTGGTTTAAATAACCTTGCGCATTTCAATAACGAAATTATCCATTTCGGAACTGAGATTTTCGCCTTGTTTTGAAAGCTCGCCAGCAGCAGAAAGAACATCAGAAGCCGCATTTCCGGTTTCCGCAGCAGCCTGGGTAACTTGCGAAATATTGCTTGTTACTTCTTGGGTACCGGCTGCAGCCTGTTCAACGTTACGGGCAATTTCTTGGGTTGCCGCACCTTGTTCTTCGACTGCAGCGGCAATGGCTGAGGCAATTTCGTTCATCTGGTTGATAGTTCCACCGATGGATTCAATTGCTGTGACCGCTTCTTGGGTTGCGCCCTGAATGCCGCCAATTTGTGCCGAGATTTCCTCGGTCGCTTTGGCGGTTTGGGTTGCCAAGTTTTTAACTTCTGATGCCACAACGGCAAAGCCTTTGCCCGCATCGCC
>JAOUJU010000270.1 GCA_029883045.1 Rhodospirillaceae bacterium | reverse complement strand
AAAAGAATCATAAATTTTCTTTTAGCATTCCCAGTTTTTTTTCTGCTTGCCTTGCACCCAGCAAACTCGCTTACAGCAGAAAACACGCCAGAAATACCGTTTATTGGGCAATGGTCGGCATCTGCCCACGCAAATTCCAAGGCAGAGGCATTTCGCCATTGGGACAAAGACGGCGAGGTGCCAAAAAGATGTGCCCAGTGCCATTCCAGCGATGGTTTTAAGGATTTTATCGGAGCCGATGGTAGCGCAAAAAACACAGTAGATTCCGCAGCACCCACCACCAGCGTCATAACCTGCACCACCTGTCATAATACTGAAGTCAGCAACATGGATTCAGTGATATTTCCATCGGGTGCTATTGTTGTCAACGCAGGCCCGAGTACGCGCTGCATGGTTTGCCATCAGGGTCGCCAATCAGGCCCCGGGGTTGATAAAGCCATTGGCGGGATAGAGCCCGATGAAATTTCCGAAAAACTTAATTTTCAAAATGTTCATTACGCGCATGCGGGCGCGACCTTATGGGGCAGCAAAGTTAAGGGCGGTTACGAATATGTTGGAAACAACTACCAAGGCCTCACCCCCCACCCCAAAAATATTAATGAATGTGCCCAATGCCATGACCCGCATGGTTTAAATGTACGGGTGCAATCATGCGTTAGCTGCCATCAAACTGTTAGCGATAAAAAATCCCTTAAGGGTATTCGCTCAAACAAAACTGACTTTGATGGTGACGGTAACAGCACAGAAGGAATTGCCGATGAAGTTGCAACAATGCATGAAAGATTGCTTTTGGCGATACAGGCCTATGGCATAAAATCAGGAAAACCCATAGTTTATGATTCTCATGCCTACCCGTACTTTTTTATTGATACCAACGCCAATGGTGTGGCCGATAAGGAAGAGACAATTTCTGCCAACCAGTATAAATCGTGGACACCGCGTCTGCTTAAAGCCGCATATAATTATCAATTTGCCGCAAAAGACAAAGGTGCTTATGCGCACAACCCGCACTATGTAATGCAGTTATTGTTTGACAGCATTAATGATCTTTCCGGGGCAGTCGCAGGCATGGTTAGACCGTAACGGGGACGCCATATATAATGGAAACACAGCCGGTCAATAGTGATGTGGCAATAATGCCCAACCAATCCAAAGCGGGATGGCGGCAAATTAACAATTTAAAACTTACGCTATTTCTTATTCCATTACTGTTGGTCAGGCTTTATGAAGACGGAAGCGTTAATTTCCTTCAGCGCATTTTGTTGCTTATAACGGTTTTTGCCGTTGCCTATGGCTGGTCCGCCATATTCGCAAAGCGCGCTTTTAAAAAACCAAGCATTGATCAACTGTATTTCGCCATTTTATTTACGGTTTTTTTGCCCGCTCAGGTTGGCTGGGGCGGCGCGATACTGGCTGCAAGTTTCGGTTGGATATTCGCACATGAAGTTTTTGGCGCCAAAGGTTTTATCTCGCCAGCACTGCTGGCACTGGCATTTGGTATATTTTCCTTTTCTTCTGACGCCTATGAAATCAAATCATTATTTTTTGCAAAGTTTAATTTAGCGTTGGCGTTGGCCTGCCTTCCGGTATTTTTATGGATGTTGTGGGTTGATGTTTTATCTAGGCGGGTTGTAATTGGTGCGTTGCTTGGTGTGGGCATTGCTGTGGCAACGCTAAGTGCCCCCCAAGCGCCACTATGGTGGGAGCACCTAATTTTAGGGACATTCTTTCCCGGTATTTTATTTATTGCCGCAAGCCGCCAAACCGCACCGCACACACCACAGGCGCAATGGATTTATGGTGCAATTGTTGGTGGGTTAATTGTAACCATTCGCCTATCTAATCCGACCCAACCCGATGGCGTGGTGTTTGCGCTGTTGTTGGGTAGCTTAATTGCCCCACTTATTGACCGCGCAATCGGCTGGAGGCCCAGCCATGAATAAAATAACACATACTAGTTTAAAAACACTGGGAGTCGCCTTTTTGGTGGCTTTGGTTTGTTCAATAATTGTATCGCTTAGTGCCGTTACGTTAAAACCGCTACAAGATGCCAATCGTCTGGGTGAGAAGTCGCAGGCGTTGCTTGGTATGGTAAGTGCCCTTGGCATTGACATCCCAAAAACCCAGCTGGTTGAGCGCACAAGCGGCAAAACCGTTCAGCGTGATAACGCCACCACACGCGCACTTGAGCCTGAGCGTGACATTGCCGGTCTTGGACAAATTGAAGATGTGCTTACGGTTTATGAACTGTTTAACGACAACGAGCTTGAGATGGTAATTCTTCCGGTTCGGGGGGCTGGTTATAAATCCACCTTACAAGGATACCTTGCGTTAAGGGGTGATCTAAACACCATTGCCGCGTTGACCTTTCACCAGCATGACGAAACGCCCGGGATGGGCGCGTTAATAATGGAAAAACAGTGGCAGGAGTTATGGACGGGCAAGCACATTGCCGATGAACAGGGAACTATCCGCATTGAGGTGGCAAAAGGTGCCGCCAGCACCGATAAAAACAAACTGTATGAGGTAGATGGCATTTCCGGTGCCACCCGCACCGGCAGAGGTGTTACTAATCTGGTTAGATTTTGGCTGGGGCCGGACGGTTATGGGCCATACATCCAGCGCCTGAAAAGTGGGGGCAAATCATGATGCATCATGATAAACAATTTTCCGGCTATCTGCTGAAACCGATAATTGCATCAAACCCGATTATATTAAACGTGCTGGGCATTTGTTCGGCGCTTGCGGTTACGACATCATTATCAACCGCATTGGTGATGAGCGTGTCGCTTATTGTGGTTCTTGCTTTTTCCAATACCCTGATTAGCCTTATCCGCAATCATATTGACAGATCAATTCGCCTGATTGTGCAAATAACAATTATTGCATCGCTGGTGATAGTGGTTGATCAAATATTGCAAGCTTACTTATTTGAAGTTAGCAAAC
>JAOUJU010000028.1 GCA_029883045.1 Rhodospirillaceae bacterium | reverse complement strand
CACGATGATGATGGCCATGACGATGATGACGATGATGTAACGGAAGTTTCCCCAAATTCAGGCAATGATTATATTCGTGGAACCAACGATGATGATGTGCTCGATGGCGGGGCCGGCAACGATATTGTCGATGGTGATCGTGGCGATGACACGCTGATTTATGACCTTGAAGAAAATTTTGGGGCAACTGATTTTTATGATGGGGGCAAGGGGTCCGATAAGCTGTTATTAAAAATGTCTCAGGAACAATTTGATGCGCTGCAAGATGAAATTACCCAACTTCAGACTTGGATTACTGATAATGCAAATGAAAAAAGTTCCGAAGGGCACGGATTTAAGGATTCAAGTAGCCACAGCAGCAAGCATCAGGTTTTTGAAACCTCTTTCGGGCTTAACCTTCGCAATATTGAAGAACTAGAAATTGAAATTACATCAGCCGCACCAGTTAACATAGATTTATCTGATCCTACCCAGCGCCCTACCGCAACGCCAAGCGCCATCACTGCAACAATGCCAGGCAACAGCGCCATTTCAATTGATTCCGCCGATGCAACCTTAACTGCTGGGTCTTCGGTTACATTTTCAATTGATGTAAACGTGCAAAACATTATGCCAATGTATGATGTATTTATGGTTCATGATTTGAGTTTGTCAATGCATGGAGAGTTAGATGCCGCCAGAGCAAATTTTGCCAGCATATATAACACGCTATCGCAAACAGGTGATGTAACCTTCGGCATAGGTAGCTTTGTAGATAAACCAATTTTTCCATATGGTAACTCACACTACTCGATTACAGTAAATGGAGTTTTAGTGTCACCAAACCAGGCTGACTTTGTTTATAACACCGATCTTGGTATGTCTTCTGATATAAATACCGTGCAGTCATCCCTTAATAACCTTTCATATTATTATGGGGGTGATGTTCGTTTCGATTATAAGGATGCGCAGATGGAGGCGCTGGTACAAACAGCGCTTCGCGCTAGCAGCGAAATTGGTTTTCGCGATGGTGCACAAAAATTTGTGGTTCTCAGCACAGATTCTGCATATCACCAAGCTGGCGATTTCAACGCTACAGCCAACAATTATGACACCATATTTGACATTGAGGATTATCCCGATCCCGCCATAGTTGGACAAATGCTGCTTGATGCAGGAATAATCCCAATATTTTCCGTTAGTGCAGACCAATTGGCAACCTATCAGGCCTTGGTTAATAGCTGGGGATTTGGCAGCGTAACAACATGGACAGCTGACGGAACAAACGTTGTTTCTGCCATTGAAAGCTACGTTGCAAATAATACAATAAACCTTACGCCGTCAATTAGTGGTGATGATTTTGGTTATGTTAGCTCAATAACACCTACGTCATATACAGACGTGAGCGCTGGCACCTATACGTTCGATGTGACGCTTGATATCCCCACAACATCCACGTCGTACGGATCCGATATTTTAACTGTGGAAATACCAGGCTATGGTTTGGTTGATATAAACGTTACCGTCCCCCGGGTTGATGCAACTGGCGATACCGGCAACGACACCTTGTTGGGAGATAATGGCGCTAACGGGCTGTTTGGCCTTGCTGGCATGGATATTATCAATGGTGCTGGTGGCAACGACCATATCGTCGGTGGAATTGGCAATGACATGCTTAGCGGTGGTTCTGGTGATGATCTATTTGTATTCATTGCTGGTGATGGCAATGACACAATAACCGATTTTACTGCTGGTGGGGTTGAAGACACCATTGATCTAAGCGGGCTTAATGTCTTTGCTGGATTTGCCGATGTAATGGCAAGCGCCCAGCAAATAGGGGCCGATGTTGTTCTTGATTTTGGTGCCGGTGATGGCATTACCTTAAGCGGCATAATGCTTGCCGACCTTACGGTTGACGATTTCTTGATTTAGTTACTTTGCAATTTCTTTTGTTCGTTAATGTCCTGAATATCGCCCCAGGTGGTTCTAATTTTTTCTGTTAAGCGACCCCTATCTTCATCGCTTGCCATTATGCCAACAACAATCCACGCCAGCATTGTAATTGTAATTGCCAGCTTAAACACCTTGATAACATCTGGCTTAGCCATAAAAATGCGCGCGCGTGTAGTATTTTTTGTATAGGTTTCCATTACCCACACAATAAAAACAAACGGTTGACGCAGGTATGAGATCAACCAATTGGGAAGTTTTGTCATTTAATAAAGGGCCTACTCAGGCAAATAATCAGGATTGTTCGTTTTCTTTGGCGTCAACGTTTGCCTGCCTTATGGCCTGACTGCGCTCGGATTTAACGCTTTCATAATAATCATAAATTGCCATGGTGCTAATTGCGATGACGATGATTATGAATGGTAATGCACCGATTGATTGTGCCAGCCCGCCAATGAACGCTAGAAACATGGCAACGCCAATAAGTCCGGTTATGGTATTCATCGGGTTGTTCCTTTTGTTATACTGATCCTGCCAATTTATGGCAGAGGTTAATAATATATCAATTACGACAATTCTTCCAGATACTTTGCAAGCCAACTGGCATTTCTAAATAAACGCTGATCATCGCCACGCGCTCCCACCATTTGCACGCCTAGTGGCATACCGCTATCACCTTGTAACAATGGTAAAGTCATTGCTGGCATTCCGGCGAATGTCCAAAGTGTTGCCGGTGCCGGGTTTCCGGTACTTTCAAGGCCAATCGGGGCCTCACCAGTGGCAGCGGGCGTAATAATGGCATCGAACTCTTCAAACATTGGGGCAAATGCTACTGCAAACATATCAATACGATCCAGCGCAAGGCTGTAATCGACCGCATGAACCTTGCGTCCACGTTCAATCATCTCGACCAGTATTGGGCTTAATTGTTCCTTGTGATTTTTGTAATCATCGGCAAAGTTTTTGGCTATATCGGCTTGCATAACCATGCGATGCCATTCAAATACTTCATCATAAACCGCACCAAGATCAACCTCTTCTACCCTGTTGCCCAAAGCACCGACCAGCTCTGTAAAGGCTGAATGGGTTTCGGTGTCACACATGGCCCATGCTGGTCCTTTAATAAAAGCAAAGCGTGGAGGCATTGGCGGTTCTTCGCCAACCGCCCTTAACAAATGTGGCTTGGGGTTTGTGCTGGTATCACGGTCCATCCCGTCAAAACCAATTATTGCCTCGGCCATTAATGCGGCGTCTTCAACGGTGCGGGCAAAAACCCCAACCTGATCAAGGATACGCGACACCCGAAGCACCCTATGGCGCGAAACCAGACCAAATGTAGGTTTATAGCCAACCACACCACAATACGAGGCCGGACGAATAACCGAACCATTGGTTTGCGTACCAATTGCCAATGGTACCATGGCAGCGGCAACGGCGGCGGCTGATCCGCTACTGGAACCACCAGGCGTGCGTGTTACATCATGGGGGTTGGTGGTTAGTCCGGGCGACATGCAGGCAAATTCCGCGGTAACTGTTTTACCCAAAATTATTGCACCAGCTTGCCTTAACATTGCAACAACAGTTGCATCTTCGGTTGTGGTGCGGTCTTTGTATATAGCTGAGCCAAATTGGGTGGGGAAATCTTTGGTATCAAAGATATCCTTAACCCCAACTGGAATACCCTGTAACGGGCCGATTGGTGCGCCAGAACGGCGGCGTTTATCAGATTGCTTTGCTTGCTCTATTGCGTATTCAGTATCAATGCTTTCCCATGCGTGGACCGCATCTTCAACGTCTGAAATACGTTCAAGGCAATCTTTAACAAGTTCTTCCGATGAAATTTCGGATTCCCTTATTGCCCGCGCAGCTTCACTGGCTGATAGAATGTTAAGATTATTGCTCATGCCAATCCAAGATGCGTCATTATTTACCGAACAAATATTCAGGCAACCAGAGCGCAATTCCCGGGAAATTATAAAGAAGAACCATGGAAAAAATAACAATTCCCAAATACGGCATAATGCCCTTGAAAATTTCCATCAATTCCACATCATCCGGGGCGACGCCTTTTAAATAATATGCCGCCATTGCCATCGGTGGGGTGAGAAACGATGTTTGTAGGTTAAGCGCTACCAGCATTCCAAAGAACAACGGATCAACATTAAAGGTTTCAAGCATCGGCAAGAAAATAGGAACGAAAATAATAATAATTTCGGTCCATTCCAGCGGCCAACCAAGCAAGAAAATTGTTATCTGCGCCAAAATCAAGAACCCTATAGTGCCAATATCAAGCGCTAGGAACCAATCTTTAATGATATCGTGGCCGCCTAAATATGAAAATACCGAGGCAAAAGTCCATGAACCAACAAACAACCAACACACCATTGCCGATGTTTTTGCGGTCAAGAATACGGCTTCTTTCAGGCGTTCCCACGAAAGAGAACGATAAATTGCCGCCAACAGCAAACCACCCGCGGCACCAACACCAGCGGCTTCAGCTGGCGTTGCCAGCCCCATTAAAATTGCCCCCAACACTGCCGAAATAAGAAACGCCAGCGGGAAAAATGATGTCATCAATTCGTAAAGAATCTTGCTGAGCGAAACATCTGTAGTTTCCGGTTTCGGTGCCAGTGAAGGATTAAAATACGCACGGGTCACAACATAAATAATATAGAAACCAGCTAACATAAAACCCGGAAACAGCGCTCCGGCATACAGACGCAAGGGTGAAATTTCCGCAATTGCGGCATAAACGATTAACATAATTGATGGCGGTATCAAGATGCCAAGGCAACCACCGGCGCAAATAACACCCGCGGCGTAGCTTTTATCATATTTGGCTTCCAACATGGCGGGAAAAGCCAACATGCCCATTAGCGTTACAACCGCGCCAACAATTCCGGTGGCAGTTGCAAATACCGCGCAGGTCAACAATGCGGCAACGGCCATAGAACCAGGCAGATTACGTGCGGCTAATTGAAAGCTAAAAAACAGACGGTTTACAATATTGGCACGTTCAACCACATACCCCATGAATAAGAATAATGGGACCGCGACTAAAACATCATTGGACATAACCGAGAACGTGTTCTGTACAAACAGATCAAATATTCGGTTATCAAACAGCGTTTGCATACGTGTTTCGTCATAATAGGCGTAATAACCAAACCCAAGTCCCATAGCCACAAGGGTAAACGCGATTGGAAACCCAAGCAGCACCACAAAAATAAACAAACCAAGCATTATGAGAGCAATTTGCGGATCAGTAATCATTTCATTGCTCTTTCAATGTTGTGAAGGTCTTCTTTTTCATGAAGAAGCATAGTTTCGGTTTCCTGTACGTCATGTAGGCGTTCCGGCCATACGCCAGTACGAATGCACTGTATACAGCGGATACCCTCGGCAATACCTTGTAATAGAACAAGGGTTCCGGAAATTGGGATAAGGGTTTTAAAGAAATAAATCTGAATGCGCGATGGGCTAAACCAGCTCACCTCTTTGTAGAACCATGAATCGGACGCAAAACCATAACCATAATAAATAAGAGCAATAGCACCTGGCGCCAAAAACAAAGTGTATAAAACTAGGTCAATGCTGGCCTGAACCTTATTTGGCATAAGACGATAAATAACATCACCGCGCACATGGGCGTCTTGTGAAAGCGCATAAGCGCCAGACATCATGAACAGTGCGCCATACATTTGGATGCTCATGTCAAATGCCCAAACAGTTGGGCTATTAAGAACGTAGCGGACAAAAACTTCATAACAGGTGGAAAAAGTCAAAACTACGATACACCATGAAAAGGCCCTGCCGGTCCATGCGCTTAAGCTATCTATAAAGTGTAATATTTTGGTCATGCCCACAACCTTGGGTAAGGGGAAATTATGTATCAAACTGATGGGGCGACGCAAATAAATATAGCGTCGCCCCCCAGTTCGGACTTAGAACAATCTAACGCGCGCCTACAGTGCGCCGTAATAATGTTCGTAAGCAAGGCGATAGTTCGGAGAATTCTGAAGCTGATAAGCGCCATAACGCTGAGCCCATTTTTTCTGCGAAGCAACAACCTTGGCAAAGAACGGATCAGCCGCGCTCATGCGGTCAACCACAATGTCCCAAGCTTTTAGCTGTTCGGCCATAACTGAATCCGGTGTACGGTAAACGTTTACACCGTGTTCGGTTTTCAGTGTAACCAGATCGGCTGAATAGCGTTCCATGGCTTTCCATGCCATATCGGAAGAAGCAGCTTCGGAAGCATATTCAAGAATGGCCTGCTGTTCTGACGATAGTTTGTCAAAGCGGGTTTTGTTGAAGATGATTTCGAAAGATTCCTGCGATTGGTGGAAACTTGCAAGATGATAATGCTTTGAAACGTCCTGCATGCCGAAATCTTTATCAGATGTCGGGTTATTAAATTCAGCAGCGTCAATCAAGCCAGATTTCATAGCAGGCTGAATTTCGCCACCGGGAAGCTGAACAACAGACATGCCCATTTCCTGCAAAACGTCAGCAGCAAGGCCAACTGTACGATATTTAAGGCCCTTCATTTGTGAAGAATCTTTAATCTGCTCTTTGAACCAACCAAGTGGCTGCGCTGGCATTGGGCCAGTGAAGAAGCCAACTAGGTCAAGTTTCAGCATATCATGCATAAGTTCATAATACAGATCGCGTCCACCACCATACTGAATCCAGCCTAGCAATTCATTGGCTGACCAGCCAAAGCAAGGACCTGTACCGAACAGTGAGGCAACAGCAGATTTAGAATACCAATAAGCGGTAACCATGTGCGCGCCATCTAGAACACCTTTGTGAACAGCTGTTTGCATTTCACCGGTTTTTACAACGGCATCAACACCCAACAATTCAATCTTCATTGAACCGCCAGCCATTTTGTTCACGCGATCAGCATAATCCTGTGCGAATTCAAGGAAGATACCGCCGCCCCATGCTGCTTGCACTTTAAGTACGTCAGCTGCTTTGGTTACAACGGCAGGTGCCGCCATTTTTTCTGATTTTTCTTCTTTTTTACCGCAAGCTGCCAAAGCAACGGTAGCGGCACCAGCGGCGGCAACTACGCCACCAGTTTTCAGAAACTTACGGCGTGAAACCGCCTTGTCGTTTTCTGTTTTGATTTCTTTAGTCATAATTAAATAACCTCCCAAAAAATTATTACCCCATCTATATAAAGGCATTTACTGCCAAACATAAGACAGTGAAAAGAAAGTCTTTTCAACCATTTCCACCAAAAAAACGGTGGAAAACTACTTTCAATGCACATAATCGAGTATGTACATTGAATGCCATAACCTTTTAGAAATTCCGTCTTGGCCCGGTCGATCATGGCAAAACCAGATGGGCGCAAACTGCTGGCCACCCAACCAAAACCATATAAATAAAGGATATTTACTGGATTAAGGATGGGGAAGTCCTTGCGTACCCGCAGCTAACTTGCCGCAGATACAAATCGACAATACGTATAGCTTTATACATCGTCAACGCAAAGTATTGCTAAGCGGAAAATTTGTTTTTTATAAAAATTATTGTTTATTTTCAATACGCTGCATTGAATAAAGGGATGCTTATGCAACCCTATCGCGGGGCTCGGCACCGGAAAATATGGCGTCCAAGTTATCAAGGGCACGGAATCCCATGGCATCGCGGGTTTCTTCTGTGGCGCTACCTATGTGAGGCAGCAAAAACACATTTTCCAGATCAATATAGCCGGGGTGAATGTTTTCCGGCTCTCCGTTAAACACATCAAGCCCGGCACCATACACCTTGCCCGATTTTAACGCTGCAACCAGCGCATCATCGTCTATAACGCCGCCGCGCGCGGTGTTTACCACAATGGCACCATCGGGCAACAAACTTAATCGTTCGCTATTTAAAAGCCCCATGGTATCTGGCGTTGCCGGACAATGAACGGATAAAACATCAGCATTGGGAAGCAAGTCTTCAACCGTTTCATGATAGGTGGCCCCTTTTTCCAAATCGCCATCTAAACGTTTTCTATTATAATAATGTATATCCATGCCAAAACCACGGGCACGCTCTGCCACAACCTGGCCAACCCGACCCATGCCGATTATACCAAAACGTTTTTCGGTAACCTGGCGCCCTACCATGAATGCGGGCGACCAGTCTTTCCATTTGCCTGCACGCATAATTCTTTCGCCCTCGCTTGCGCGCCGGGCTGCGCCAAGCATCAATAATATTGCTATTTCAGCCGTGGCATCGCTTAGTACATCAGGCGTATTTGTTACAATAATTCCCTTTGCTTTAGCTGCCGCCACATCAACGTGGTCATAACCGACAGAAAAATTAGCAATCGCCCTGACATTTGCAGGTAACCGCGCAATTACATCGGCGGTAAATTTTTCCGTATGACATGGCATAATGGCGTCAACGCCAGCCGATATCTCAATAAGCTCGTCATCGCTATAAAGCCTGTCGCTGGGGTTAAGAATTGGCTGGTAGTCCCTTTGCAGCCTTTCTTCTACCGCTTGCGGTAATTTTCTGGTCACAAGAATTACTGGTTTATTGCGCATGTGTTATAACCTTGAAAATACATTTTGTTATCACTTTGATTAAAAACATATAGAATCATTGCATGAACAAAACCAGCATTACATTTCTTGGTGCGGCGGGAACTGTTACCGGTTCCAAAACGCTAATAGAACACGCAGGGTCGCGGGTACTGGTGGATTGCGGTCTGTTTCAGGGATTAAAAAGTTTACGTCTGCTTAACTGGGCTGCCTTGCCGATTCGCCCAACCGATGTAGATGCTGTTGTGCTGACCCATGCCCATATTGACCATTCAGGATATATTCCGCTTTTGGTAAAAAACGGATTTTCCGGCACTATTCACGCAACCCATGGAACGTGCGACCTTTGTGAAATTTTATTACCCGACAGCGGTTTCTTGCATGAACGCGATGCCGATATTGCCAACCGCTATAAATTTTCTAAGCACGCCCCAGCTTTACCGCTGTATACGGAAAACGATGCAAGAAAAAGCCTTGAGCGGTTTCGTTCATGGAAAATGCATACATATGAAAACATCTTGCCCAATATAAAAATTGGTTTTCGCCCTGCCGGACACATATTGGGTGCGGCAAATGCGCTTGTTGAAATTACCGACGAAAAAGCGCCCGGCAAAAAAATACTTTTTTCCGGCGATTTGGGTCGCTATGACGATCCTGTAATGGTTGAACCGCACCCCGGGGGCAAGATTGATGTGTTGGTGGTTGAATCAACCTATGGCGGGCGTAACCATGATGGAACATCTGCCGAAGACATAATGGCCGAGGTGATAAACACCACCAGCGCCCGCGGTGGAAGCATAATAATACCTTCGTTTGCTGTCGGGCGAGCGCAGTTGCTTATGTATTGCCTAATGAAGCTAAAAAACGAAAATAAAATTCCTAATATTCCTGTTTTTCTTGATAGCCCGATGGCGATTGATGCTAGTGAATTGTTCCGTCGCAATAGCGAGCTACATCATTTGAGCGAGGATGAGGCCAAAAGAGTATGCGCGGTGGCGAAATATGTTCACAGCGCTGAAGAATCAAAAGCATTAAACGCAAATAGCATGCCAAAAGTAATTATTTCCGCTAGTGGCATGGCCACCGGTGGAAGGATTTTGCATCATTTAAAGCATTATATTGGTGATGAACGAAATACAATAATGTTTGCTGGCTACCAGGCGGAGGGAACACGCGGTGAAAAAATATTGGCCGGAGCAAAGTCTACTAAAATTCATGGGCGTAATATTGCGGTGCGCGCCCAGGTGCTTAATCTTGATATGCTTTCAGCCCATGCTGACGAAAAAGACATAATGCGTTGGTTGAAAACATTTGATCACCCACCAGAAATTACCTTCATAAACCACGGTGAAGAAAAGTCATCGAATGCGCTGGCTGCGCGCATAAAAAATGATTTGGGATGGAAATGCCATATACCAAAATATTTGGAAAAAATTACTTTGTAAAAAACCCAAAAAATATGCAGTCAGCGCTATGACAATTGCGATTTTACGGCAGCCAAAATTTCTTCGATTTGAAATGGTTTTGTAATATAGTCTTTGAAACCTGCATTCATTGCGCGCTCTACATCATGTGGCATGGCATTGGCAGAAACGGCTATTACCGGAATATGGCGCAGGGTTTCAGATTTTTTCATTTCTTCTAGCGCCTGCACACCATCCATACCGGGCAAATTTATATCCATCAATACAAGGTCTGGTCTTTCTTGTTCGGCCATTACTAACCCTATTTCGGCGTTATGGGCGGTAATCATGCGAATATTAGATAGCCGCTTAAATACTTTTTCCATTAGCTTCAGGTTGGCTGGATTGTCTTCAACGTAAAGAACCGTGGCGCTATTTTCCCCTGATTGCAGGTCCATATTGCTGGGCGGGTTGCTATCAATTTTTTCATCAGCAGCAACTTTGTTCGCTAATGCAAATTCAACCCAAAATTCAGACCCTTCGTCTTTGGCGCTAGTAAAACCAATTTCACCATCCATCAGTTCAACTAGTTTTTTGGTAATGGTAAGCCCAATTCCGGTTCCTTCAATCGCTGTGTTTTCGGCACTAAGGCGGTGAAACGGAACAAACATTTCATCTTGCACTTCTTTGGGAATACCAATGCCGGTATCGCTAATGATAAAACGCATACGATTGTTATCTACCTTTTTACAATCAAATGTCACCTTGCCGCCTTCGCGGTTGTATTTGACCGCATTGGATAAAAGGTTGAGCAATACTTGGCGCAATCGGTTCTGATCAACCATAACCGCACAAGGGTCGGCAGCGTTCATACGTTCGAGGCAATTATCAATAACCACTACATTGTTTTTCTTGGCAAGTTCGCGCGCCATATTAAGGCTAGATTGCACCACATCATTTGGAACCACGCTTTCCATTGATATACCAAGCCTGCCAGATTCAATTTTAGCTAAATCAAGAATTTCATTAATTAGCGATAACAAGTGTTCGCCACCTTTTTGTATCTGCCCAATCGATTCAAGCTGATCTTGCGACAGCGGATTATCCGGATCTGTTTCCAACAACTGGCTGAAACCGACAATTGCGTTCAATGGGGTGCGCAATTCGTGGCTCATGGATGAAAGAAATTCAGATTTTGCCCGGTTGGCAGTTTCGGCATCTTCTTTGGCGTTTACCCGTTCGGTAATATCGGTGCGAATGGCAACGTATTTAAACGGTTTTCCCTTTTCATTGAGGAACGGAACGATAGTCGCATCAACCCAATAAAAACCGCCGCCTTTTTTTAGATTTTTTATTTCACCGCGCCACGAATTACCGCTGGTTATACTATCCCACATTTCTTTATAAAATTTGGGTGAATGAAAATCGCTTTTCACGATACGGTGGTTATTGCCCATTAGTTCTTCACGTGAATATCCACTTATTTCGCAGAATTTATCATTAACATAAATTATGTCGCCCCTGACATCAGCAATGGAAACAATGGCATGCTCATCAAGTGCCTTTTTTTGAAATTCAAGTTCGCGCTCGGTATCAAGGCGATCGCTGGTATCGCGAACCACGGCAATAAACAGATAGCCTTTTTCTGCAGGAAGCAAGCTTACGCGAACCTCAATCGGGAAAATCGTTCCGTCCTTGCGTTGGTGCGCGCTTTCTAAAGTTAGGGGGTATTCTGCGGGGTTAGCCTCGCCCATATCCCATGTTTCGCGCAAATTATCAAAATCTATTGCGACATCCAATTGGGCAACGTTTATGTTCAATAATTCATCGCGACTATAACCAGTTTGCTCGCAGGCTACT
>JAOUJU010000269.1 GCA_029883045.1 Rhodospirillaceae bacterium | reverse complement strand
GAATTTGCCAACCAGATTGAGGTCGGGATGGTTGGCATCAACGTTCCGCTTCCGGTTCCGGTGGCTTATCACAGTTTTGGCGGATGGAAAGATTCGTTATTTGGCGCCCATTCAATTTATGGCCCCGATGGCATACATTTTTACACCCGCCTTAAAACCGTTACCACCCGCTGGCCAACAGGTATACGTGCGGGGGCGGAATTTAGCTTCCCATCGACAAGTTGATTTTAATAACAAAAAATTAGGACTGATTTTCATGCATGGCTAGGCGTACGGCAGATAAAACATCAACCCATCGCCAGTGGATAAGACTGGTTTCGGTGTATATTTCTATACCGCTAGTTTTGTTTATATGTGCGGGTGATTTAGGTTGGTGGCAGGCGTGGTTTTATTCCCCGTTAATTGTTTCTGCCGGAGTGGGTGGTCGCATATGGGCCGAACAGCGTCATCCGGGACTGATGTCCGAACGGCAAAATACAGATAGCATCCAAAACGCGAAACCATGGGACAAAGTTCTTGCCCCGCTAATGGCGTTGAGCATTGGTTTCCCGCCAGTCATCGTGGCAGGGCTTGATCACCGCTATGGCTGGTCGCCTGAATTTCCGTTATGGCTTATGGCTACCGGGTTTATTTTGATTGTCCTCGGGTACGCTTTCGCAACGTGGGCATTAGCGGAAAATAGATTTTTTTCCAGTGTGGTGCGAATTCAGGCCGAGCGCGGGCACGTGGTATGTGACAGCGGCCCATACCGGATTATTAGACATCCGGGTTATGCGGGAAACATCCCACCGTTGCTGGGTATAGTGCTAGCTTTGGGATCGGTTTGGGCACTTGCTCCTGCAGCATTAGCGTTGATTATTACATTTATAAGAACCGCGCTGGAAGACCGCACCCTTCAGGAAGAGTTGCCGGGATATAGAGGCTATGCGCAGCATGTGCGCTATCGCTTAATTCCTGGGTTATACTGAATGACACGTTTATTTTAAAATGCTGTAGGCATAAACATTGCCCTTTGAATCACCCATAAACAACATTTTACCACCAACGTTCAGGCCGGCCCTTGCATCCATTCCGGTTGTCTGTGACCAAATTTCTTTTCCGGTTTTGTGATTCAGGGAAAAAACAGTTCCTTTTTGGCTCATAAAATACATCCTGTCGCCACTGAAAAACGGTTTGCCAAGCATATAATTGAACGACCCGCCGGGAATGTTAAACATCCAACGCGCTTTCCCGTCCTTGGTATTCCATGCGTGAACCTTGGTGTTGGCAGCGCCATAAAAAACCATATCACCCAAACCGTTCAATGATGGCACCCAATTGCCAGCATCCTTGCGCCACACTTTTTCACCGTTGGCAGCATCAATGCCTACTATATAATCTTGATAACCAACATAAATCATACGCTCTTTGGTGGCGTAAAGGGCCTTAGGTAGGCCATCGTGGGATTCATGAATCCAATTGGGTTTACCGCTTTTGCTGTTTAGCGAATAAAAACGTATTGGCCCGCCTTCTTCTTCTTTAAATTCGGGGTCACGATAGCTGCCACCGACGTAGACCGTATCGCCATAGCCATATGGTGTTTGCAGCAAATAAGTATCGGTTTTAAAAGACCAATTAATAGCGCCGGTTTCCGGGTTAATCGAAAACAGCTTGGCCCCGGTATACGCTTTGGTCTCAATTCCTTGGCCAACCAGCGTGGTTGATACATAAATTGTACCGTCATTTGAAATGTGAGGTTGGCGCTGACAATCAATCCCTAGGTTTGTTTCCCACAATTTTTTACCACTGTTAATATCAAGGGCAGATATTTTACCGCCCTTGGTGCAGGCATATACGCGCTTGGCATCGCTGCCCAATGATCGGCTCCATACTTCTGCCTCGGGGCCGTATTGCCACAGGGGCGAACCATTATTGGCGTTAAAGGCCATAAGCGGTTGTCCCTTGGGCACCACCATGACCACATTTCCTGATATCTCGGGCGGTAGGTTAATTGGGCCGCTTGTTTTAACGCTCCACGCCAATTTCATGCCATCGCCACTGGCGGTTGAGGTGGCGCTAAAGCCCAGCCATGCAACCGCACCAATAATACCAAGGAATATAATTCTAGTTCGTAAATTCATCATTTTTTCCAGAACCTTTTTCAAGCCCTTTTGCAGTTAAAGTATAGATAAAATAAAGGCGGGGAGTTGCCCCCCCGCCAATATTTTATACCAATATGGTAAAACCTTACATAGGTCCGGCTACGCCGTGAACTACGATTGGTCCATCACGGTTTTCTTCGGTGATGTCAAATTCAACACCTGGAGGCATACGGTTGTTACGTAGACGTCCACGAAGTTTTGAGTGATCCCAATCATAATCGGTAGAACCGACCTTGGAGTTACCAAACAGAGGAACCCCTGGAGGCTGTGAAAGAACGTCGCCGCCCTTCATGATGCCTTCATAAGAGGAAAGATCCATTTCGTGATAGGAATCTTCTGAGTTGTCAAAATGGCAAGATGTGCAAGCTGCTGTGCCTTCGCCCCAGATACCATCTGTGGTGAAAAGTGGCAGGATGTTTTTCTTGAAGTTTGCATCGTTTTTGGCGCCGGCTTTAACCCAGTCACCCAACATGCCAACTTCTTTGCCAGTAGGTCCATCACGGTTTTCTTCGGTGATGTCGAACTCAACTCCAGGAGGCATACGGTTGTTGCGTAGGCGCTCTTTCATTTTTGAGTGACCCCAATCAAAGTCGGTTGCACCAACTTTAGACTGACCGAATAGTGGAACCCCTGGAGGCTGTGAAAGAACGTCGCCGCCCTTCATGATGCCTTCATAAGAGGAAAGATCCATTTCGTGATAGGAATCTTCTGAGTTGTCAAAATGGCAAGATGTGCAAGCTGCTGTGCCTTCGCCCCAGATACCATCTGTGGTGAAAAGTGGCAGTATGTTTTTCTTGAAGTTTGCATC
>JAOUJU010000268.1 GCA_029883045.1 Rhodospirillaceae bacterium | reverse complement strand
CAAAACTGTAAAACAGTTAGGCAAATACCATTACATGATAATGATGCCATATTTTGATGAAGCTAACCTGTTGGGTTGTGCTGGCAGCTTTAATGAAATGGTTGACCGGGTAGAAGGCAACCTTGCTAAGGGTATGAACGGCCTTACCCAAGTTTATAAGGTAACCATTCCTGGCAAAAAAGAAGTTGTTTTTGGTGTTGCCTCAAACGGCGATGACAAAATGGCCAATGATGATTACATCATGAGCGAAATCGATTTCAAGGAATTACGCTCAACCGCGCATCTGCCCCATGAAATTGTAGTTTCCGATGATAAGGCTTATGCGCTTTCGCTTAGGTTCCGTATTGCCATGAACTTTCCCGATCTTTCCATGATGGGGGCTAATAGCTTCATGAATATTATGGGCAGCCCGCCTGCATTCCAAAAAGCCATCACCGAACTTTCTGGTGGCGAATTTAAGGGCCAAGACAACAAGGCCAAGTGCAACTAAGCGCCTGACTTTGAAAAAATAAAAAACCGCTCAGGTGTTTTAAACCTGAGCGGTTTTTTTGTTCTAATTTAAATTAAATGTGAATAGCGCGGCCAATGGCGGCAAGGGCTGCTTCCTTTACCGCTTCGGCAGTACCGGGATGGGCGTGACAGGTGCGCGCCACATCTTCGGCGGCACCTTCAAATTCCATCGCTAATGCAATTTCTTGCACTAATTCACCGGCACCGGGGCCAATTATATGGCAGCCCAATACTCGGTCGGTATTTTTATCTGCCAGTATTTTTACAAAGCCTTCGGAATCGGCGTTGGCCCGTGCGCGCGAATTAGCGGAAAAGGGAAATTTACCAACGTTATATTCAACACCCTCAGCTTTAAGCTGTTCTTCGGTCTTGCCCAATGCGGCAATTTCCGGATGGGTATAAACCACACCGGGAATAGCGCCATAATTTACGTGGGCACTTTGCCCCGCCAACATTTCCATGCAGGCAACGCCCTCTTCTTCGGCTTTGTGTGCCAACATGGCACCACCAATAACGTCACCAATTGCATAAATGCCGGGAACAGATGTTTGATAATGCCCATCCACCGTAACGAAGCCGCGCCCATCTAACCCGACCCCAACATCTTCTAGGCCTAGTTCTGTGGTATATGGTTTACGCCCAACAGAAACCAATACCACGTCTGCTTTCATTTGTTCGGCGTTACCACCATTTGCCGCCTCAAGCGTTAGTGTGACCGCACCTTTGCCCGCCTTAGCAGATGTTACCTTGGTTGCCAGTTTGAATTTGATACCCTGTTTTTTATAAGTTCTGGTTGCTTGTTTGACCACTTCACCGTCCATCCCGGGAAAAATATTTTCCAAGAACTCAACCACCGTTACCTCTGCGCCCAAACGGCGCCAGACCGAACCCAATTCCAACCCGATTACCCCGCCGCCAATAACCACCATGGTTTTAGGCACCGACGCCAAAGCCAATGCCCCGGTTGACGTTACAATTTGTTTTTCATCAACATCAATTCCCGGCAAATCAGCCGATGATGACCCGGTGGCAATTAAAATATTTTTAGCGTTGAGGGTTTCAGTTTTAGTGCCCGCAGTTACGTCCACCACGCCGGGTGCGGTTATTTTTCCTGACCCGATAAAATGTGAAATTTTATTTTTCTTAAATAAAAATGCGATGCCCTTAGTCAGATCATCAACCACGCCATCTTTGCGTGCCATCATTGTTTTCAGGTTTAATTTCAGGCCCTTGACCTCAACCCCGTGGCTGGCAAATTCATGTTCGGCCATTTCATAATGATGCGATGATTGCAATAATGCTTTCGATGGGATGCAGCCAACATTTAGACAAGTCCCGCCAAGGGCGCTGCGTTTTTCGACACAGGCGGTTTTAAATCCCAGTTGCGCTGCACGAATAGCAGCAACATAACCACCGGGCCCACCACCAATGATAACCACATCAAAATTATTGTCGCTCATATGTTTTCTCCGCTGGGTGCAACAGCTATCAAGTATCAAGCATTATGCGTTCTGGGTTTTCGATGCATTCCTTGACCCGCACCAAAAATGAAACTGCTTCGCGGCCATCAACAATGCGGTGATCATAAGACATAGCAAGATACATCATTGGCCTGGCTTCGATTGAACCATCCGCCATAACCATCGGGCGTTGCTGAATTTTGTGCATTCCCAATATTCCCGGTTGTGGTGGGTTTAATATTGGGGTCGAAAGAAGTGATCCAAACACACCGCCATTGGTGATGGTAAACGTGCCACCGGTTAATTCTTCCATGGACAATCGTCCTTCGCGGGCACGGACGCCATAATCATTTATGGTTTGTTCAATTTCGGCAAAATTAAGTTCATCAACATTACGCACTACCGGAACAACCAAGCCATTGCCGGTGCCAACGGCCACACCAATATCGTAATAGTTTTTATAAATTATATCATTGCCATCAATTTCGGCATTAACTGCGGGAAATTCGCGCAGCGCAGTTACGCAAGCCTTGGCAAAAAATGACATAAAGCCAAGTTTAACCCCGTGACGTTTTTGAAAACTTTCTTGATAACTTTTACGCATTTCCATAACCGCACCCATGTCGACCTCGTTAAAGGTGGTTAGCATGGCAGCGGTGTCTTGGGCTTCTTTCAGGCGTTCGGCGATACGTTTTCGTAAACGCGTCATGGCTACGCGTTCTTCGCGCGGCCCATCGACCCTAGGGGGATAGGTGGCAGCACTTTTTTTAGTTCCACCGCCTGCCCCAGAATTTGCCCCGACATTAAGCGCATCGGATTTGGTTATGCGACCTGCGGGCCCGGTGCCCTGAACGGCAGAAGCATCAATCCCTTTTTCGGCCAACACTTTACGAGCGCTTGGTGATGTTGGGGCCGCAGCAGGTGTGGCCTTTGGTGCGGGTGCGGGTGCGGGTGCAGGTGCAGGGGCCGATGCTTTTTCCTCAGGTGCGGGCT
>JAOUJU010000267.1 GCA_029883045.1 Rhodospirillaceae bacterium | reverse complement strand
ACCATACTGGTAACCGCTGGGGTAATGATCGGCCTTACGCGCCTGACTGGCGACAGCCCTAAGGCTGAGGAAACAAAACATGACTGAGGAGTTTTATCGCATCTGGGTATATCTTTCGACCGAGCCGTTGCTTGGTCTTACGGTAACCCTTGTTGCCTATCAGGTCGGCATGTGGATATACGCCAAGGGCAATCTTAACCCGCTGCTAAACCCGGTATTGATAGCTGTTGTTATTTTGGTTGGATTGTTAATACTAACCGGGACTGATTATCAAACATATTTCGATGGGGCAAAGTTCGTTCATTTTATGCTTGGGCCCGCAACTGTAGCCCTTGCGGTTCCGCTTTATTCGCAGTTTCAAAAAGTTAAATCGACGTTTCCAGTGATACTAGTATCTGTTCTTGTCGGTTCGGCCACTGCCGCACTTAGCGCAATTGGAATTGCCTGGCTCATGGGTGCGTCTGAACAAACCCTTCTTTCGTTGGCACCAAAATCAGTTACCGCACCAATTGCCATGGGTATTGCCGAGGCGGTTGGCGGTGTGCCATCGCTAACTGCGGTGTTGGTTATATTGACCGGGATAATAGGTGCAGTAGTAGGGCCGGGCGTGCTTGATTTATTTCGTATAAAAGACTGGCGCGCCCGCGGTCTCGCCGGTGGTACCGCATCACACGGCATAGGAACTGCGCGTGCATTACAGGTAAGCGAGATCGCAGGTGCATTTGCCAGCCTGGCCATGGGGCTTAATGCACTTGGTACTGCTATACTATTGCCAATACTACTGGGTTGGCTGTTTTAACCGCCAAGGTATCTTGTTTTAAGATGGTTTTTGAAAACCTCTGCGTTTAACGGCTGGCCTGTGGCATTTTTAACAATCTCAGTGGTGGAAACGCTAGAGGCGACGTTGTGAACATTTTTTCGCAACCACGAAAGCAATGGCGAGAAATCGCCTTTGGCAATGGCTGGTTTTATTTTGGGGTTTGCCCTGCACGCCGCATCAAATAATTGGGCAGCTGTCATTGCGCCTAAAGTGTAGGTTGGAAAATACCCCCACGCACCATCATACCAATGAATATCCTGCAGGCAGCCTTCGGTGTCGGTTTTTGGTCTTATGCCCAATAATTTTTCTAAACCATCATTCCATGCACCGGGTAAATCTTTCATTTCTAGATCACCGTTAATTGCTGCCTTTTCAAGGTTATAGCGAAGTATAACATGAGAAGGATAAGTAACCTCATCGGCATCAACCCGGATGAAGCTTTTTTCAACCCGGGTATAAAGGGTAACAAAATTTTCTTCAGACCATTCGTCGCCATTTCCGCCAAAGGCTTCACCCATAAGCGGAGCTGCGAATTGAATAAATTCTGGGCTGCGGCACGCCTGCATTTCAATTAACAATGATTGGCTTTCGTGGACCGACATCCCGCGCGCGTCACCTACTGGTTGGCCGCGCCATTTTTTTGGCAATCCCATGTCATAAAGGGCATGCCCGGTTTCATGTAAAACACCCATTAACGCACTGGTGAAATCGTTTTCGTCATAACGGGTGGTTATGCGTACGTCATCGTTAGTGCCACCGCAAAACGGATGCAGGCTTTCATCCAAGCGACCATGGTTAAAATCAAACCCCAGCGTTTTCATTAAATCCGTGCCAAGTTTTCGTTGTGCGCTTAGCGTAAATGGGCCCTTGGGTAACTTTGGCGTTTTTTGGGATTTTTGCCTTTCAATTACGTGGTCGGTAAAGGCAGGAAGAAACGCCGCAAGGTCGGAAAAAATTACGTCTATATCGGCACTTTTGCCCCCCGGTTCATAGGTATCAAGCAATGCATCATATTGGCTTAAGCCTAGGTAGCTTGATTTGGCTGCGGCCATTTCACGGGTAAGACGCAGCACATCTTCCAGTTGCGGCAGTACCGATTTGAAATCGTTGTTTTTGCGCGCAGCACGCCACGCGGTTTCACAATTTGAGCACGCCATTGAAAGCGCTTCTACCAGTGTGGAATCAACCGCTGCCTGATGGATCCATATGCGGCGCATTTCAAAAACATTTGCCTGTTGCCACGCATCAAGGGTGTGATCACCTTCGGCCCCATCTAGCAGATCAGGAATTGCAGGATCGGTAATCATTGAATGGCTGATGGATTTAAGTACTGCCAACTGTTCGGCCCGGCTTTCGGCTCCACCCGCAGGCATCATCGCCGACATATCCCAGTGCAACATGCTTTGTGCCCCGCCCAGTGCATTGATGCGGCGAAAGCGATCTTCGAGTTCTTGATATGGAGTAAGTGTCATTTTAAAACGCTAGCGGATACAAGAAAGCCTTGTCCACTAGTAGGAATAAAAAAATCAAAGACAGATAAAGAAGGGAAAACAAAAACGTTGGTTTAGCGTGTTTATCATCAGCATCTTTTAGCAGCTTTATATTATGGTATATGAACACAGCCCCCAAAATTGCGGCAGCCACAGTGTAAATAATTCCAGAAAGATGGATAAGCCCAGGAACCATCGAAATCAAAACCAGCAAGATGGTGTAAATAAGCATCTGTACTTTTGTTTTATGGCTACCGACCACAACCGGCATCATTGGCACGCCAACCTTGGCATAATCGCCTTGGCGGAAAAGAGCCAGCGCCCATGTGTGCGGCGGTGTCCATAAAAATATGATGGCAAATAAAATTCCACTTTCAAGACTAAACGAGCCACTGGCAGCAACCCAACCGATCATCGGTGGAAATGCGCCAGCTGCCCCGCCAATAACAATGTTTTGCGGGGTCGAGCGTTTAAGCCACATGGTATAAAGAAATACATAATATAAAATTGTAAACAACAGCAAACCGGATGCTTCGCTGTTAACAAAAAAATACATAACAACCACGGAAATTATTGAAAGCACTACGCCAAATACTAGTGCTTGATTTGGCTCAACCTTGCCAGCGGGGATGGGGCGTCTTTGGGTGCGTTCCATGTGTTGATCAATG
>JAOUJU010000266.1 GCA_029883045.1 Rhodospirillaceae bacterium | reverse complement strand
ACCCGAAGGCCCCTATGGTGACCACACCGGATATTATAATTCGGTTGAGGAATTTCCCGTCTTTACAATAAGTGCAATCACCATGCGCAAGAACCCAATTTATCTTTCGACCTTTACCGGACGCCCACCGGACGAACCCAGCGTATTGGGTGAAGCCTTAAACGACGTGTTCGTGCCGCTATTTACCCAACAATTCCCCGAGGTAGTAGATTTTTGGCTACCGCCCGAAGCGTGTTCGTACCGGGTAGCAGTGGTTTCTATGAAAAAAGCATACCCCGGGCACGCAAAACGAATAATGATGGGGGTGTGGTCTTATCTGCGTCAATTTACCTACACCAAGTTTGTGATTGTGGTTGACGAAGACATTAACGCGCGTGACTGGAACGATGTAATCTGGGCCATATCAACCAATGTTGACGCCGCGCGCGACACCACAATTATTGAGGGCACGCCCATTGATTATCTAGATTTTGCTTCACCGCATTCGGGGTTGGGATCAAAAATGGGCATCGATGCCACCAGCAAAATTGGTTCTGAAACCAACCGCGAATGGGGTAAAAAAATCCGCATGGATGAAGACGTGGTAGAAAAAGTTTCCGCCATGTGGGATGAACTGGGCTTACCCGGGTCCGGTAATCCTATTTGGCCTGCTAAAAAATAATTTTTTAGCCAATTTGGGAATAACAAAAATAAATGACCGACACAATTAATCTTCTGCAAGACATCATTAAAAAAACCAAGACCAAAGGCGCAGACGCAGCAGATGCAGTTCATGCCGATGGAACATCGCTATCATTGACGTATCGTTTAGGTGCAGTTGAACAGCTAGATCGTTCCGAGGGGGGCGAATTGGGCCTGCGGGTATTGGTTGGTAAACGCCAAGCCATAGTTTCAACATCTGATACATCACCAAAATCGCTTGATGAAATGATTGAACGCGCCGTTGCCATGGCCAAGGCCGTCCCCGAAGATGAATTTGCCGGGCTGGCCGAACCAGACCAGCTAATCAGTGGTTCGGTGCCCGACCTTGATATGTTTGACCCGATCGAGCCCAGCGCCAAAGAAATGGAAGAAATGGCGCGCGCAGCAGAAGAATCTGGCCTTGCGGTAAAAGGTGTTTCTAACTCAGAAGGTGCCAGTGTCGGGTTTAGCAAAACCCGCGTAACGGTTGCGGCATCAAACGGGTTGGCACATTCTTATGCTAGATCGGGTTTTAGCGTCAGCGCATCGCTTTTGGCCGGAAGCGGCACCGAAATGGAACGCGATTGGGATTACAGCGGCGCGGTCTGGCTAGAAGATTTGCGCAGTGCGGCTGAGGTTGGAAAAACCGCAGGGGAAAATGCAGTTAAACGGTTGGGTTCAAAAAAAGTTTCATCCGGCGTTATGGACGTAGTTTTTGATGCCCGAATTGCCAGATCACTTATTGGCCATCTTTCCGGTGCGATAAACGGGCAATCGGTTGCGCGTGGGACTTCGTTTTTAAAAGATGCGATGGGCAAGGATATTTTTTCGAGCGACATTAACATTGTTGACGACCCGTTGCGCCAGCGCGGGCTTCGTTCGGCCCCGTTTGATGACGAAGGGCTGGTCACAAAAAAAATTAACGTCATTGAAGATGGTGTTTTAAAATCATGGTTTCTTGATTTGCGCTCAGCCCGACAACTGGGTTTGCACAGCACCGGCCATGCGTCGCGCGGGGTTTCAAGCCCACCGCACCCAAGTGCTAGCAACCTTTACCTTGAGCCCGGACAAAAAACCCCCGAACAGTTGATAGGTGAAGTTAAAAAAGGAATTTTAATTACCGAACTTATCGGCATGGGGGTAAACCAAGTAACGGGCGATTATTCCCGCGGGGCATCAGGTTTTTGGATTGAAAACGGCGAAATTCAGTTCCCGGTTAGCGAATTTACCGTGGCTAGCAACCTAAAAGACATGTTTAAAACCATGACGGCAGCCAATGACCTTGTCTTTCGCTATGGCACCGATAGCCCCAGCATCAAAGTCAGGGCCATGACCATTGCTGGGACCTGATATAATGCCGCCCAAAGTACCGCCGCCCAGAACCAAGGTTTAGGGTTAAGTTTCTGTAAGCATTGGCCCTTATGGCCTTAGCGTGCTACATTTTTGCCACCCTCAGGCTTTGTCCTGTGTGGGGTGGCATTAATTATTAGGATTTTCCAGTTGGCTTCAAAAAAATCCCAAAACCAAACAAGCTCAAAGGCCCTTTTGGGCAGGTTGTGGCGTGAAAATGTACGTCAATACTTGCCTTGGATGTTGCTAGCAGTTTTTTTCATGGCGATCATGGCGGGCGCCACGGCAACCAGTGCATGGTTGATGAAGCCAGTGGTCAACGACATATTTATATCTAGACGCCAAGACATGTTGCTGATTATTGGTGGCGGCGTGATGGCAACATTTATTATTAAGGGGACCGCAAATTATGCCCAGTCGGTGTTGATGGCATTTGTGGGCTTGCGCATTGTCGCTGATTTACAAAAACGCCTTTACAGCCATATGACTGGCCTAGACATGACGTTTTTTCACAACAACTCTACTGGCAGCCTTGTTAGCCGTTTCACCGTGGATGTTCACGCCATGCGGGTTACGGTATCACACGCCATAACAGTTTTTGGCAAAGACCTGCTTTCGCTTATCGGGTTGGTTGTTGTTATGTTTATTCAAGATGCACAGTTAGCAGCAATTGCATTTATTGTTTTTCCTCTTGCGGTTTTACCGATTGTAAAAATTGGCCGTAAAATGCGCCGGGTCACCACCACCTTTCAAGAAGAAACCGGAATGTTCACCACACTTCTGGAACAAACCTTTCAGGGCATCCGGGTTGTAAAAGCCTATTCAATGGAACCGTACGAACAAAAACGTATTAGCGAACTAATAGATAAACTGTTCAGAACATTTTTAAAATCTAACCGTGCGCGTGCGCTTAACAGCCCCATCATGGAAACCCTAGGTGGTGTGGCT
>JAOUJU010000265.1 GCA_029883045.1 Rhodospirillaceae bacterium | reverse complement strand
CCACACCACCGGTTATGTCAGGGCAGGGGTTTTTATGGCCGGTCAAGGGCAAGGTGATATCTGAATTTGGGCCAAAGGCCAAAGGCCTGCAAAATGACGGTATAAACATAGCCGCACCCAAGGGAACCGTGGTCAGGGCCGCACAAAATGGGGTTGTTGCCTATGCCGGTAACGAGCTTCGCGGCTTTGGCAACCTGTTGTTGGTAAAGCATTCAGGCGGATGGATAACCGCCTACGCCCACAATGATTCGTTGTTGGTCAAAAAAGGTGATAAAATATCCAAGGGCCAGAATATAGCCCACATAGGTTCAACCGGAAGCGTAAGCACACCGCAACTGCATTTTGAGTTGCGCAAGGGCCGCCAGGCAGTTGATCCGTCACCTTATCTTCGGGGCTAAGCATAAAAGATTACCCGCTTAAATTAACCCCGACCTTGATATCATCGTTAAAAACGATAGGATGTTCACATGGATGACAACACAAAAAAACGTCTAGTCGATATAAAAACATGGACACGGATAATTTATATTATTCTGTTTGCCATTGTTTTTAATGTGGCCGAATTCATTATTGCCGCAATTACGGTTGTGCAGTTTTTTACCGTTTTGTTTACCGGACAGCGCAACAATCGCCTTGCGGAAATGGGTGGATCAATTGGTGAATACATATCCGAGGTCACAGCATTTCTTACCTTTAGTTCCGATCATATGCCGTTCCCGGTAAGCGATTGGGGCCAAGGACCAGAACGCCCCTCGGCCCATGGACGTGCCGCTCGGTCTGGTGCAGATGATGTTCCAACGCCATCGCCATCGGCAAAAACAACAACTGCCGAAAACGTCAAGAAAACAGTAAAAAAGACTGCAAAAAAGAAAGCAGCAAAAAAGAAATCGGCTAAAAAAGACCAATAAAAAAATCAGGATAGATTTTTTCCCTGCCGTCCGGCTAAATCCTGAATAAATTGCCACGCTACCCGGCCCGAACGTGCGCCTCGGCCCATTGACCACTCAAGCGCATCGGCGCGTAGTTGGTCGGGCTTGCCAGCAAGACCAAAATGTTTGGCGTATGATTCCACAATATTGAAATAGGTTTCTTGATCTAGATTGTGAAACCCAAGCCACAACCCAAAACGATCGCTCAAGGATACTTTTTCTTCAACTGCCTCGGCCGGGTTTATGGCGCTGGAGCGTTCGTTTTCAATCATGTCGCGCGGCATCAGGTGGCGACGGTTTGAGGTGGCATAAAAAATAACATTTTCTGGCCTGCCTTCTACGCCGCCTTCTAATACTGCCTTTAGTGATTTATATGATGCATCATCTTCATCAAATGACAGGTCATCACAAAAAATTATAACCCTACGATTATTGTCGCGAATAATTTCTAAAAGGGCAGGCAGGGTTGATATATCTTCGCGGTGAATTTCCACTAACGCCAGCGCGCCCGGGTTATTTTGGTTTATGGCACCGTGTACGGCCTTGACCAGTGAGCTTTTGCCGGTGCCGCGCGCACCCCATAAAAGCGCGTTATTGGCGGCAAACCCCTTGGTGAATTGAACCGTATTTTGCATCAATGTTTCGCGTTGGGAATTAATGCCCTGTAAAAGTGAGATATCTACCCGGTTTACGCTTTTAACTGGGCTTAGGAGCCCTGAATGCGGTTGCCAGATAAAGGCATCGGCCGAGGATAGCCCCTGAGCGGATGCTGGCGCCGGCGCTATACGCTCAAGCGCGCTTACAATACGCTGAAGCAGGCTTTGGGGTACCAAAGTGGGGTCGATTTCGTTCATAATTTTGACACTATAATCAGGCCGAATATAAATCAACGAAATCAGGCTTTGGCGGTGTAATACAGGGCTTTGCAACGCGCCCATTAGGGGGGTATAGTCCGCCCGGCCATTAAAACACAGTTTTTGAGGAGTTTTTTTATGTTTGTTTCCCCTGCCTTTGCCCAGAGCGCCGATGCCGCTGCAGCCCCTGGGTTGATCGAATCTTTGGTGCCATTTTTGCTTATTTTCGTGGTTTTTTACTTTTTGCTAATTAGGCCACAGCAAAAAAAGGCGAAAGAACACAGGTCCATGCAGGAATCTGTCAGGCGTGGCGATAAAATTATTACCAACGGCGGTATTTTTGGCGATGTAGTTCGCGTCAGGGACGACGGCGTAGTTGAAGTTGAAATTGCCGAAGGGGTAAAAGTACGGGTTGACCGTGGAATGATTTCTACAGTTCTGGCTAAAACCGAACCCGCCGGCAAAACACCAAAAGGTGACGCCAATGACAATGATGGCGGCAAGGGTGCCGATAAGTCAGATAAAAAAGAATCTGGCGGCGGCCTTAAAAATCTTCTTTCCGGCAAGAAATAATAAATAATGATCCGTGTATCTAAATGGAAAGTGTATTCTATTTTGGCAGTGTGTCTGCTGGGAATAATGTTTGCTATGCCAAACATTATGAGCCAGTCCACATCAGATAGCCTGCCCGAATGGTTACCGAGCAAGCAAATAAGCCTTGGTCTTGACCTTCGCGGTGGATCACATTTGTTGCTAGAAGTAAAAGTTGATGTTGTTATTGCCGAACGATTAGAAGCGTTGGTTGATTCAATCAGAACTGAACTAAGGAAAGAAGGCATTGCATATAGCAATCTTGGTTCAAGCGGGCATATCGCAAGGGTAACAATCAAGAACCCCAATGATATTGAAAAGGCTTATTCGCTTATTAACCCCATAGATAGTGGTTTCATAACGGCAACCTCAGATAACGGGTTAGTCACCGTTACCATGAGCGAGCAAGCATTATCGCAAAGACGCATTTCTGCGGTTGAACAATCAATCGAAATTGTTAGGCGCAGAATTGATGAAACTGGGGTGCGTGAACCGACTATCGTACGCCAAGGCGAAGAGCGCATACTTGTACAGTTGCCAGGCATTGACGATCCCGAACGGGTAAAACGTTTGTTGGGCAAAACTGCAAAACTTACGTTTCATTTGGTT
>JAOUJU010000027.1 GCA_029883045.1 Rhodospirillaceae bacterium | reverse complement strand
ATGAATCAATCTCAGGTGAAAAATTAAATATGCTGATGGTCAGCTGTAATGGCACCGCGGTAAAGTTGAAATAAATTTAAATTATTTACCGATACAAAATTCGGCAAAAATAACATCTAACAATTCTTCCACATCTACCCGCCCGGTAATGCGCCCAAGGGCGCGCACGGCCATGCGCAAATCTTCGGCGGCCAATTCATCGTTGGTGTTTTTTTCGACATCAATAAATCGTTGTAGCGCAGCACGGCATTCGCCCAACGCATGGCGATGACGTTCGCGGGTCGGCAATGGCGCATCACCTGAAACCGATAAAATATTTTCCACCCGTTTTTTTAACACATCCAAAAACGCATCCATGCCTTCGTTGGTTTTTACTGAAACGCTTAACACCTTTTGGTTAGAAATTTTTTCCGGCACCGCCCCACCCAAAGCATCTAACTTGTTAACACAAACAATAGTGTTTTCATCAACCAACGCTTCGGTTTCGGCGTCCAGCGTGGGCAGATTGGCCCCATCAAATAAGCATAATTTTAAATCGGCCCGGGCCGCCCAATCACGCGCCCGGCGCACACCTTCTAGTTCTATTGTATCTGTTGTCCCATCATTGGCCCGTCTAAGGCCCGCGGTATCTGCTAACAATAATGGATAACCACCAAGGTTAAGGTGAACCTCAACCACGTCGCGCGTGGTACCGGCAATGTCAGAAACTATGGCTGCATCGCGCTGCGCCAAAGCGTTCATGATGGATGATTTACCCGCATTGGGTGGGCCTAAAATAACCATGCGCACCCCGGTTCTAAGGCGTTCGCCACGGTGGGCATCAACAAGGTGCTTATCAATTTCACGCAATACTTCAGTGGCGGCATTAACGGCGCCAGATGTTATATCATCGGGCAATTCTTCATCGGAAAAATCAAGCGCGGCCTCGACCAATGCCAACGCACGCACAAGGCGCGCGCGCCATTCATCATAAACTTTGCCAAGGCCCCCTTCGGCCTGGGCTAATGCTTGTTTTAATTGGGCCTCGGTTTCAGCCGCAACCAAATCGGCCAAACCTTCTACCCGGGTAAGGTCTAGTTTATCATTTAAAAAAGCACGGCGCGTAAATTCGCCGGGTTCAGCTGGGCGTAAATTTTTAATTGTGCCAAGCGCCCCAAACACGGCGACGGCCACGGCAATACCGCCATGAACGTGTAGTTCACAAACATCTTCGCCCGTAAAACTGTTTGGCCCCGGAAACCACAAAACTAGCGCATCATCAATTGCATCATTGGTTTTGGGATTATAAAGCCGCGCCAAAGTTGCAACCCGGGCTGCGGGCAGGGCTTTGTTTGTAAGGCTCGTAAGGGCAATCTTGGCATCGGGGCCAGAAACACGAATTACCGAAACACCGCCAACACCGCCACCTGATGCTTTGGCGAAAATGGTGTCACTTATTGAATGTGGGCTAACATCCACCGCAATTCTCGCACTCATCGTCGTTTAATTCCGAACAATCGCGCCCAGAAGGTTGTGCCATAAGCAATGTCCGCGCACGCCCGCCATCAAGCAAATGTTTTTGCAATATTTCATCGATATCTTCGCGGGTTTTGGGGCTATACCATACCCCTTCGGGATATATGACCATTGCCGGGCCATCTTCACAACGATCAAGGCAGCCGGATGAATTTATCCGCACATCGCTTAAACCCAGTTCCTTGGCGCGGACTTTCATATAATCGCGCAGCTTGAGCGAACCTTTACTCGCACACGAACCACGCGAATGGTCATCGGGGCGTTGGTTGGTGCAACAAAAAACGTGGGCGCGGAAAAAAAGCTCAACGGGTTTTTGTTTATCTGGGGCGTCAGTCATATTTGATATAGCCTGTAATTGTTATGTTTTATCATTGTGGCTTTAATTAAAACCAAGGTTAGGCGAGTAACCCCGTCTGAGCAAGGGTCTGTAAAGGGCGGGCTTTAACTTGGCCTTGGTGCTTGCGCCACAAAATAGGTTATCGCTATGATGCCTGCCAACAACAAAAATGAAAGGCCCTTATAAAAATGAGCAATCTGGTAAAAGCGGTACGCATCCACGAATTCGGTGGCACAGACAAACTTTCGCTCGATGATATTGATTTAGGCAGCCCCGGCGCGGGTGAAATATGTGTGCGCCACAGCGCAATTGGTCTTAATTTTATTGATATTTATATGCGAAACGGAACTTACCCGTTGCCCCTGCCCCATGTTTTAGGAATGGAAGGTGCCGGTTTGGTCGAAGCCGTAGGCGAAGGCGTTAGTGAATTAAAAATCGGCGACCGTGTAGCCTATGCTGCACAACCACCAGGGGCATACGCCGAAGCGCGAATTATTGCTGCTGAGCGCGTGGTAAAAATACCTGACGCCATCACAGATGAAACCGCAGCGGCCATGATGTTACAAGGCCTGACCGCACAATATTTGCTGCGCCGCACCTACAATGTAAAAAAAGGTGACACAATTTTAATGCACGCCGCCGCTGGTGGGGTTGGGCTAATAGTTTGCCAATGGGCCAAACATTTGGGCGCAACCGTAATCGGCACGGTTGGAACAGAAGAAAAAGCAAAAATTGCCAAGGCACATGGTTGCGACCATACAATTATTTATACCAAAGAAAATTTCTTGGACCGGGTAAAAGAAATAACGGGCGGCGAAGGCGTCGAAGTTGTTTATGATTCCATCGGCAAGGATACCTTTGATCAATCGCTTGATTGCTTAAAACCGCTTGGGACTATGGTAACCTATGGCAATGCCACAGGCGAAGTCGAACCATTTCAGCCAAAAATATTGGCAGCCAAGGGATCGCTATTTTTAACCAGACCAACATTATTTACCTACATTGCCAAGCGCGATGATCTGGTTGGCATGGCAAACGAACTGTTTGAAGTAATAATGTCTGGCAAGGTGAAAATAGAAATTGGTCAAAAATATTCTCTAGCCGATGTGGCTAAGGCCCATGCTGATCTTGAGGGGCGCAAAACCACAGGCTCAACAATACTGCTGCCTTAGAATTCTTTGGGATTAATTGGGGTTATTTACTTTGGCCATGTGATTGCTATCACACGTCAGTTTGGCTTTTTGTAATATAAAGGCGCCAACAAACAGTTTAAATTTTACGGAGAACACACTATGAAAAAAATTAATTCACTGTTGAGCGCACCAATTATAGTTATTGCATTAACGCTTGGTGCAAACAGCGCATCAGCACAAACCGCAACAGACGGCGAAACACAATCAATTCTTGATACAATAATTGATACCGTAACTGGCGCAACCACCGATGGAAACACGGATGGAGAAGAAACAAATGTTGAGCTTGAGCCAGAAGATCAAGTAGATGGCAATTTCTCGCGCAAAATTCCTGAAGGCTTAAAAAATAACCTAAGCGACGAAGAAATTACCGAATACCAAGCCCGCCTTGATGCGGCCACCACCCCGCAAGAAAGAAATGAAATCCGTCGCGAACTTCAGCGCAAAGCAAAAGAGCGCCACCTGGAAAAAGTCCAAGTAAAAAAAGAAGAAAAGAAAGGCTTTTTTGAAACGCTAAATGAAGGCAGCAAAAAACGCAAAGAAAGCGACGCTCGCAGAGATAAAGAACGTGGCGGTAAAGACGGTGGTGGTAAAGACCGTGGTAGCAAAGACCGTGGCGGTAAAGACCGCGGTGGTAAAAATAAATAAGCTACCATCAATAACCGAAAAATAAAAAAACCGGGGCATCAGTTTTATTGATGCTCCGGTTTTTATTTATTCAAAAAATGCTCAACTGTTTTAAGTGTTCATGGAATCAAAGAAATCAGAATTGTTTTTGGTTTCTTTCAATTTGGAAACCAAAAATTCCATCGCATCGGTTACGCCCATTGGCATTAGAATTCGGCGTAACATCCACATTTTATTCATCGCTGCTTTATCGACTAGCAATTCTTCTTTGCGGGTTCCCGATTTGGTTACATCAATTGCTGGGAATATGCGCTTGTCCGATACCTTGCGATCAAGAATAATTTCCGAGTTACCGGTGCCTTTGAATTCTTCAAAAATAACTTCGTCCATACGCGAACCGGTTTCAATCAATGCGGTAGCAATAATAGTTAGCGAACCGCCTTCTTCAATGTTGCGCGCTGCACCGAAAAATCTTTTTGGTCGTTGCAATGCATTGGCGTCAACACCACCAGTTAGAACCTTGCCCGAACTGGGGACAACGGTGTTATAGGCGCGCGCTAAACGGGTAATGGAATCTAGCAAAATTACCACGTCGCGTTTGTGTTCAACTAAACGTTTGGCTTTTTGAATAACCATGTCGGCCACTTGTACGTGGCGTTGCGCTGGTTCATCAAAGGTTGATGAAACGACTTCGCCTTTAACCGAACGCGAAACGTCGGTTACTTCTTCGGGGCGCTCATCAATTAACAGCACAATAAGATAACATTCAGGATGATTGGCCTCAACCGAATGGGCAATGTTTTGCAGCATGACCGTTTTACCGGTTCTAGGTGGTGCCACCACAAGCGCACGCTGGCCTTTGCCGATTGGCGTGATCAAATCCATAATGCGCGAGGTGTAATCCTTTTTTTCCGGATCATCTATTTCCATAACCAAACGTTCATCGGGGTAAAGCGGTGTTAGGTTATCAAAGTTAATGCGGTGTTTTACCGCAGCCGGGTCTTCGAAATTGATGGTGCTTAATTTTAACAGTGCAAAATAACGCTCGCCCTCTTTGGGGCTGCGGATCTCACCTTCAACCGTGTCACCGGTACGCAAACCAAAACGGCGCACTTGCGATGGGGAAACATAAATATCATCAGGACCAGGCAGATAGTTTGCCTCTGGGCTGCGTAAAAAACCAAACCCGTCTTGCAATACCTCTAGCACGCCATCGCCATATATGGCGGTTCCGTCCTCGGCCATTCTTTTCAAAATGGCAAACATCATGTCTTGCTTTCTTAATGAGCTGGCATTTTCAATGCCCATCCCTTCGGCAAAAGAAAGAAGTTCTGCGGGTGGTTTGAGCTTTAATTCCTTGAGGTTCATTTGTCCTGTTCACTTGTTTTGCTGTGGTTTTGTTGTGGGGTGGGTTGAATTTTGAATGTTGGCTTTGGGGGATACGGCCCGAAGTGGGCATAATAATTGGGGGGATTGGTATTGCGAAAACGTTACGAGCCTGAGGGACAGGCTGTTTGCTTGAAAAATCTTTAACTTAACTAGTGGTTTATGTCAAAGGGGAAGTTACAGCCTAAGGTATTAGCCCCCGGTTAAGGATAAACGCTAAGGGCAAAACAATATTATTTCGATAGCGAAATTATCACTAAAAAGTGGCTGTTTATATTGGGTTAGTGGCTAAAACGGTTTAACTATCACCAAAATTACAATTATTATCATAAGCACGGTGGGGACCTCGTTGGCGATGCGATAAAACATATCGGGCCGTTCGTTACGGTCTGCTTCAAAATCCTTGCGCCAACGCGCCATCAGGCCGTGGGCAACTGTCATGGCTATAACCAGCGCCAATTTTAAGTGCAACCAAATGTCGGAAAAATCGCCGTACGATATATAAAGCCACAGGCCAAACACCCAGGTTGTTATCATCGCCGGGTTCATTATGGCCCTCAGCAGGCGACGCTCCATCACCTTGAATGTTTCAGATGCTTGGCTGCCGCGTGTGGTGGCGGTGTGGTAAACAAAAAGCCGGGGCAAATACAAAAGCCCTGCCATCCACGCAATAACCGCTATTACGTGCAGTGCCTTAACCCACAAATAGGCATTTCCTTCAAGCATGTTTTTTTCCTGTTTATCTATTGGTGCGAAAAAGTATCACCCACTAAGCGCGTGCGGACAAGCCCCGGTTTTATCAGCACATGGTTTGGCGCAACCACTGCCGGGCATTGGATCACACGGGGATAACAGCGCAGCCCCCACAAGATCACTAAGCCCAATTATAAAATCAGGGTCCGTACCCACCGCCGGCACACGTACATAATTTTTTACACCGCTATGGATAGCAACTTCTCGGTATTCAATGTCTAGCTCGACCAGCGTTTCTGAATGTTCAGAAACAAACGCAATTGGCACAACTACTAATGATGCTTTTCTTTGCCCAGCCAATTTTATTTCATCTTCGGTTGAAGGGCCAATCCATTCTAGCGGGCCAACACGGCTTTGATAACTTACCTGCCAACTAAATTTATTTTTATATTCAGGCTTAATGGTGTGTGCGGCGCTAACAATTGCGCGCGCGCCCATCATAACCTGTTCAGGGTATGGGTCCCCGGTTCGTTCGACCGTACGCTTGGGCAGGCCGTGTGCCGAAAACAAAACTTCGACATTGCTGTCAGGATGCGCTGCCAACGCAGATGAAACTGCATTAATTAAAAGATTTGCTTGGGCTTTAACAAAACCCGGATGGGTTGGCCAACAACAAATTGCCTTGGTTTCAGCTTTAATGCCGGCGCGCTCTGCTACCTTTTTCCATTCGCGCAATGATGATGCGCTGGTGGTAGTTGAATATTGCGGATAAAGGGGAAGAAGAATTATTTTATCAGGATTAAATAATTTTACTTCACTAGCTGTTTCGGCTGCAAATGGATGCCAATAGCGCATGGCTATAAATACTTTTGTTTCAGCCAGCGGTTGCGTTTTGTTTAATACCCCCTCCAACGCAGCGCCTTGTGCATTGGTAAGATCTAAAATGGGTGAGCGTCCGCCAATTTGTGCGTAGATTTCTTGGGCAACAGGCGCGCGTTTGGTAGAAATTAATTTAGCCAAAAGCCAGCGTAATGGCTGCGGGGTGGCGATAATTGCGCTATCATTAAAAAGGTTAAACAAAAAAGGTTTAACCGCATCAAGGCTATCGGGCCCGCCAAGATTAAACAGTACCACTGCAATTTTTTCTGCTGTTTTTTGATCGTTCATTTATAACCGTGGATAATTTCTGCAAGCCGGGCAACATTTTCCGGTGGAGTCTGGGGAACTATGCCGTGTCCAAGGTTAAAAATAAACGGCCCCTTGCCCAACACATCAATAATGTGGCGAACTTGTTTTTCCATTTCATCACCGCCTGCAACCAACAACAAATTATCCATGTTTCCCTGCACGGTGGTAAGGGGCTGAATAAAATCACGCGCCCATTCAAGCGGCACTGATTGATCAATGCTCACTCCATCAACCCCTGTTTGTTTTACAAAATCAACATAAAGCGGGCCAGCGCCACGGGGGAAACCGATAAATTTAATGTTTGGGTGAACTTTTTTTACACGTGAAATAATTTCTCGGTTTGGTTCAATTACCCAACGATGAAATTCATTTTCTGATAATACGCCTGCCCAACTATCAAACAGTTGTAAAACTTCGGCACCATTTCTAACTTGTTCGATTAAATAACTTGATGTTGCTTCAACTAAAATATCAATTAGACGCTGAAAAAAATTAGGGTCGCTCAACGCAATCCCTCGAACTATTTCATAATTTTTTGAACCCTTACCTTCAACCATATAGGTCGCAACCGTCCATGGTGCACCAGCAAAACCGATCAATGCTGTTTCCTTTGGTATTTCTTTGGTAAGCCTGCGTAAAATTTCATACACCGGGGCAAGGTGTTGGTGAAACCCATCCAAAATAAAATCTAATTTTTCCAAACCCTGCTGGTCCCTAATCGGTTCTAGCTGTGGCCCCTCGCCCACCTTGAATTCGACCTTTTGCCCCAGTGCATCGGGGATGACCAAAATATCAGAAAATAAAATTGCCGCATCCATCGAATAACGGCGCAATGGCTGCAAAGTAACCTCTACCGCCAGATCCGGGGAATAACAAAAATTTAGAAAATTTTTGGATTTAGCGCGTGTTTCCATATATTCAGGCAGATAACGCCCAGCTTGGCGCATCAGCCAAAACGGTGGCGGGGTGAGTGTTTTGCCTTCGAGGGCTTGGATTAATCTTTTTGTCATGATGGATTAACTTTTATCAGGTTTTTAACAATCAACACACCTCTATCAATATATATATTTATATAAATATAGTTTTGATTGTAGTTGTAGTAGGCAAAATAGCGGGGATTGTTATTTTCCACATTTTATTAAGCTACTACCCCATAGGGAAGCACCGATGCCCATCAAGGCAAAATAATGGTGGATTAAATCCCCACAACCACAAAAAATATAAGCAAACTAGCAAAAATCATTGCTGTGCCCAAGGGTCGGTAACTTGGGTATAATCATGGGTATAATGTGGAAAAGAACTATGTTTGCCCACCTACACACAGGTTTTTCAAAACAGGGTAAAATGTTATACATATGCATATGGCCTGAGGATGAATTAGTGCCGTAAGAGTATAAAAAAACATATTTTTTTAAATACACCGTTTTTCCACAATTTATACCCACATCGCCAACAGGCCAAAAATCGGAAAAAATCCAAAAAATGAGAAAATTTCAGTTCCACAAGATATCCGATTCTACCGGGGCAACCCTAGAGGTTGTGGCGCGCGCTTGCCTTGCACAGTTTCCCGAAGCAGCTGCCGAAGAACACACCTGGTCAATGGTGCGTGATGAACAACAGGTGCAAGAGGTTCTTGATAATATAAAATTAAATCCTGGCTTTGTAATTTTCACAATTGTTGATGATCACCTTAGTGATAAATTAGTTCAGGGGTGCCGCACATTAAAGGTGCCATGCATTGATTTATTAAACCCAGTGCTTAGCCAGCTTGGCAATTATCTTGGTGCCGCACAAACCGCGCGCCCCGGTAGCCAACATGTGATGGACGCAGATTATTATTCCAAAATAGATGCAATTCATTATGTACTATCGCACGATGATGGAAAATCCGTTCGCGACATAGAACAGGCCGATGTAATTTTGTTTGGTGTTTCGCGCACATCAAAAACCCCAACCTGTATTTATTTAGCCAACCACGGGATTAAGGCTGCCAACATTCAGGTTGCGCCGGGAATTCCCGTTCCCGACGAAGCGGTGTTTGCTAAACGACCATTAAAAATAGGCCTGACCAAGGATCCTAAACGGCTTGTGCAAATTCGTCGCCAGCGATTAGAAGTAAACGGTCAGAACGAAGAAACAGATTACGTTGATCCAGATTCAGTTGCTAACGAAATACGTAGCGCTAGCGCACTTTATAAAAAACACGGCTGGCCGGTTATTGATGTAAGCCGTAAATCGATTGAGGAAACAGCAGCAACAATTATACAATTACACCGCAAACGGCTGGAACAGGCATGAACAAAGAAAGAATAATAAAGGCCGGTGTGATGGGTTGGCCGGTTGATCATTCTCTTTCACCGTTGGTTCACGGTTTTTGGTTGGATCAATTTAAAATTCACGGAACGTACGAACGTCTTGCGGTTGATCCAAAAAATCTTGAGCATGAATTGCGCACGCTTGGACAAAATGGTTTTTCCGGCGTTAATATAACTGTTCCGCATAAACAAGCAGCCCTTGCAATTGTTGATGAAGCAGATGAAATGGCGGTTCGCCTTGGCGCCATCAACACAATCGTTGTAAAGGATGATAATAAACTTTTTGGTCTTAATACCGATGGTTTTGGTTTTATTGAAAATCTAAAAAGCGGCGCACCGGGGTTTGATTTTTCTAAATCACCTGCGGTTGTGTTGGGTGCGGGCGGGGCTGCACGCAGCGTTGTTGGCGCATTGTTGGACGCGGGCACGCCCGAGGTTCGTATTATTAACCGTTCTATCTTGCGCGGCGAAACGTTGGCGATGGATTTAGCCCCATTTTGGGATGGCGATATTGCAATCGTTCCGTGGGACCACCGGGCAGCCGCATTGGATGGGGCCGGGCTTTTGGTCAATACCACAATACTGGGAATGAAGGGTCAGCCGGAACTTGATATTTCTTTAGATGCGCTTGGGCCAAATGCGGTTGTAAATGATATTGTTTATAACCCCGTCCTAACCAAACTTTTACAAACTGCCGGCGCGCGCGGCAACGTGGTGGTTGACGGTATTGGCATGCTTTTGCATCAGGCGCGTCCTGGTTTTAAGCTATGGTTTGGCCGCGACCCGGCAGTTAGCGATGCATTGCGCACACACGTTTTAAAAGGCATTAAACAATGAGCCCAAGCCCAATTTCAGGGCATTATTCGGGCCCGTTGGTGCTGGGTTTAACCGGTGGTATTGGGATGGGCAAAACCTGGGCCGCTTTGGCGTTCCGCCATTTTGCGGTTCCGGTTTTTGATTCTGATAAATCGGTGCATAAATTATTGGGGCCCAATGGTGCAGCCGTAGCCGCAGTAATAAAAAAATTTCCCAGTGTTGGCGTTGATAATAAAACTACTGTGTTTGTAGATAGAAAAAAACTCGGCGATATTGTTTTTAGCGACGTTAAAAAATTACGCGCCCTAGAAGGCATCCTTCATCCGTTGGTCGAAGGTATGCAAAAAGCGTTTATCGCCGGGCATGCACGCCGGCGCACGCGTTTGGTCGTTTTGGATGTGCCACTTTTGTTTGAAACTGGTGGCGAAACAAAAACTGATTATGTCGCCTGTGTGTATGCACCGCAGTTTGTGCAACGTCCGCGGGTTTTAATTCGCCCCGGTATGAGCGCTGCCCGTTTGGATGCAATTGAAAAAAACCAATTTTCACCTGAATTAAAATGCCAATTGGCAGATTTTGTAATATCTACCCGTTCCGGGCGGGGTGAAAGCTTGCGTCAGGTGAAGGGGATGATAAAACTATTAAACGGTTTGCCGGCCCACGTTTGGGGCCCAGCTTGGGGAAAATAATTTTATGCGTGAAATAGCACTAGATACGGAAACAACCGGGCTTGACCCAAAGGCAGGGCACCGCATTGTCGAAATCGGTTGTGTCGAAATGATAAACCGGGTCGCAACCGGTAACGTTTATCATCAATACATAAACCCCGAACGCGACATGCCAGCCGAAGCCGAAGCCATTCATGGCCTAAGTGAAAGTTTTTTAAGCACCCATCCTGTGTTTGCCAAAACCGCCGATAAATTTTTGGAATTTATTGGTTCGTCGCAATTGGTAATTCATAATGCTGAATTCGACATGCGGTTTATTAATGCTGAGCTTGCGCTTATTGGCGCGGAACCCATCTCGATGGAGCGCACAACCGATACCGTTCGCATGGCTAGAAAAAAATTCCCCGGTGCGCCGGCAAATCTTGATGCGCTCTGTCGGCGGTTTAATATTGATAATTCAAATCGTGAACTGCATGGCGCGTTGCTAGATGCGCGGTTATTGGCCGATGTTTATTTGGAATTAACTGGTGGTCGGCAAACAAATCTTGGGCTTGAAACGGGCGGGGTCATGGCTGTTGGTGATGGGCAGAACGAACCACGGACCCAGCGCATAGCCCGATCCTTTGCCCCCAGCCGCGAAGAAGAGAGCGCATGGGCGGCATTTGTTGATACGTTGGAAAATCCTATTTGGCGCAGCTAATAAATTAATACCGGCACTTAAGCGTTGGCCGCAGGTTGGCCTTTATTGGCCTGTTCGTTTTGCCGTCTTTGGTAGAGTGCGACAAAATCTATGGGCTGCAATGTTAACGGAACAAACCCGCCATCACGCGTTACACCAGATATAATATTGCGCGCATAGGGAAATAACAGGCGCGGGCATTCTATCATCAGGGTTGGGGCGATGTGTTCTTCGGGAACGTTTAGGGTAAATACGCCAGCATATTTTAATTCCAGAACAAACCCAGCTTCTTCTGCAACTTTCATTTCGGCACCAAGGCTAAGGGTTACTTCGTAGGTGCTATCTGAGCCGTCCATTTTTGCCACACCTAAATCAACGCTAACGTCTAGCTCTGGCTGGGTGCTTTGCAGTTTGGAAAATATTGCGGGTGCGTTCGGGGCCTCAAACGAAAGGTCTTTAATGTATTGTCCGTTAATAAC
>JAOUJU010000264.1 GCA_029883045.1 Rhodospirillaceae bacterium | reverse complement strand
GGTCTTGTTTTGGGAATGATTGATTCCGGGATTGATATGAACCACCCCGCACTCAAAGGACAAAAAATTGAATACCAAGAGTTTTACAAACCCGGTCGCTTGCCGGCTCCACCCGATCACGGAACCGGGGTTGCTGCAATGCTAGTTGGGCGTGCAGATTGGGGCGGGCTTGTCCCAGGTGCGCAGCTTTATGCCGCCAATATGTTTGAGCTAAACGAAGAAGGAAAAAAAGTAGGAAGTGCCATAGGGCTGATTAAATCAATGGACTGGATAGCATCCAAAAAAGTCGACGCTGTAAACATGAGCGTAGCCGGAGGCGATAACAAAGTCGTACGCAAGGCATTGGATATCGCAAAAAAAAGCAATCTTTTGCTTATTGCGGCAGTAGGAAACTGGGGACGTTCGGACAAACCCGCCTACCCCGCAGCATACGGCGAAGTTATTGCCGTTACAGCGCTTAAAGGTGGCGAGCTTATATACAGCCACGCTAACACTGGAAAATATGTTGATTTTGCTGCACCCGGAGTTGGCATTTGGGTAGCGACCCCCGGCGGTGGTGGTGAAATACAAAGCGGAACTTCATATGCAACCCCGTTCATAACTGCCATTGCCGCAGTACTGCGCAAAAGCGGGCGTGCAGACAGCCCGGCTGCATTCAAAAATCTTTTAACAAAAGTTACCAAAGATCTAGGCAAACCCGGAAAAGATGATGTTTTTGGAACTGGTGCCGTCAGGGCTAAGCCATCTTGCAAGTAAGTAGCGCAACCACGACTGCGATTGAAACTTAATTTATTTCCATCGCTGTAATTGCATCAATAAGCGCTTCTGCTTCAAACGGTTTTTCAAGCGTTGCAAATGCGCCAAAGGCGGCGGCAGCCGGAAGATAGCTTTTTTTCAGTATTTCCCCACCACCAGAAATAGCTATGGTTTTTATATTGGGAAATGTGGTGTGCAATTGTTTAATTAGTTCCAGCCCGTCAATATCTGGCAAAAGCAAATCAACAATAGCTATATCAAATTTCTGTTCTTTTGCGGCGCGCATGGCATCAGCAGCGTTGTCAAAATCAGAAACGCCATGGCTAACGCCCTGCAATACAGTGCGAATAGAAAGCCGAACCTCTCTATCGTCATCAACCAACAGTATGTTGCTCAATTTTATACCACCCCTTATGTATGCACATCCCAATAATATATTATTATGATAGTGCTTTGGATGGATCGGCTGGAATATGCGCTAAGGATTGGTTGGGCTAATCAATTTGGACAGTGACAATTTACCGCACAAATCAACACAACCAAATATGGCGTTAAAAATTATGGCTAAAAGTTTAGAATTTTTCGGGAAAATTCGTGAAAATACCATCCACACCAATAGCATACAGATTATCGGCGATAACTGGGTCATCGACCGTATAGACTAGTACCAAATATCCAGCCGATTTAATTTCCTTAACAATATCAGGTTTGGCCGCCAAATAATGCAAATGGATGCTAGCACAATTATAGCGTGCGGCAATTTCCCGCCAGTTTTCCGGCACACTATCGCTTATTATGGCGCAAGGTATCTGTGGGGCCGTTTGGTGAAATACGTCAATAGCTGTTTCACTAAACGATGACACAATAATTGGTGCGTTGGCGGGCCAATATTCATTTATATCATGGGCAACCTTAATTGCCGTTTCCCGCTCAAACCCCGGTGATGGCTTTATTTCCAAATTTAAAAAAAGTCCACGCCTGATAATTAGCTCAATTGCTTCTTTTAAGGTTGGAATCCGTTCGCCAATAAATTCATCTGAAAACCATCCGCCGGCGTCTAGTTCGCGTATTTGTTCAAACGTTTTTGTTGCCACCGCCCCCTTACCGTTGGAGCAACGATCGACGCTTTCATCATGAATAATAACTACAATACCATCGCTGGTTATGTTGGCATCTAGCTCAACACCAGTTGCACCCAAATCGGCAGCTCGGGAAAATGCCGCAAGGGTATTTTCCGGTGCTGTACCACTAGCGCCACGATGGGCGATTACTTTTGGTATTTTTATCATTTTGATTTATCCACATAAAACCAAAGCACCATAGATAAAACAAGTAACGCCCCCTGACCAGCAGCAAAAAACATCAATTGCCCGCTCAGCAGTGGAACAGCAAAGCTAGAAACCGCAGCAATGGAAAGCGTTTGCAAAAACCCTTGCACTGCGGCGGCGCTACCGCGGTTACGGGGAAAGCAATCAAGCGCCATAACAGATATGGCAGGCATAACCATAGCCAGACCAAATGCATAAACAACCAACGCGCCAACAACGCTAAGCATTGTCGGGGCAATAAATTCTGCCTGCAAAATATTTAATATTACCGCCAGCAACATAACCCAAAAACCAATAATTGCTATTTTTGGTGTGCTTATGTGGTGGGTTAAACGTCCCGATACAATTGAACCTGACATCATTCCGCCAACCATTGGTACAAACAAATAAGTAAATCCACCGCTATCTAATTTAAGAAAATCATATATTACCGTTGGCGCGCCTGCGATATAAATAAACAGGCCGCCAAATGTACACGAAAGACTAAAAACCAAAAACATAAATCGGCTATTTATAAGTATGCGCATATACACCGCCGCTACCGATGCGGGCTTAAACGATTGGCGATATTCACGGCCCAATGTTTCACTAATAAAAAGAACCATTCCCACCAGCACTGCCCCAAACACAGCCAAAAACCAAAATACACTGCGCCAACCATACATATCGTGCAGCCACGCACCCAATACCGGGGCGATTGCGGGGGCAACAGCGAACAATAACATTACTTGCGACATGGCGCGGTGGGCGGCCTGGGCATCGTGGACATCGCGTATCATTGCGCGGCTTGCAGTAAAGCTACCGCTTACTGCTAGACCCTGCATTACCCGCATAAAAAGAAAGGCATCAATATTATCAGCCAATGCACAACCGATAGAGGCCACAATATAAAGAAACATGCTAATCAATATAACCACC
>JAOUJU010000026.1 GCA_029883045.1 Rhodospirillaceae bacterium | reverse complement strand
ACTGCTGGCGTTGGAATTTCTTAAAATCTTCGTAATCATAACGCCCGCTATGTTGTTCATCGGTAAGCCCAGCTCATCAACCAAAGCAGGTGACAAGTTTGCCGCCACTGCGCCTGCCATAGGATTGCGCCCTTCGAGCAAGGTTTCATTACGCGGTGGATTTTCAGGTGGAATTTCTAATTTAAGATTAAGGGATATTTCACGCTGTTTGCGCCAAATCCCTATTTCAACCGCTCCCCCGGGTGAAAGGGTCGCAATGCGAAAACGTAAATCCTGCGGGGTTTGTATTTTATGACCGCTGATGGTCATAATTATATCACCGCGCTTAATCCCTGCGCGCTCTGCCGGGCTTGCGGGGAATACATTTGTTATCATTACACCTTGCGGATTAGGCAAGCCAACGCTTTGGGCTATATCTGCGCTTACACCTTGGCCCGATGCGCCAAACCATGGGCGTACTGCACGCCCGCCTGTCTTAATTGCCTTTACAACGGTGCTGACCATGTTTGATGGAATGGCAAACCCAATGCCCATTGAACCGCCAGATTTTGAAAAAATTGCCGTATTGATGCCGACCAGCTTTCCATCCATGCCCAACAGCGCACCACCGGAATTACCAGGGTTAATTGCGGCATCGGTTTGGATGAACGACCCCAAATCCGAAACCCCTACCTGGGTGCGAGCAAGGGCTGAAACAATTCCGCTAGTGACCGTTTGCCCTACACCGAACGGGTTGCCAATGGCCAAAACTAAATCGCCAACTTCCAGATTGTCTGAATTATTTAATTCAATAAAAGGAAAGACCCTATCGCCACCATCAATTTTTAGCACCGCAATATCGGTTCTATCGTCGCTGCCTACTATTTTTGCTTCAAATTCACGCCGATCTGACAGCACTACTTTTATTTCCTCGGCACCCTCAATCACATGATGGTTGGTTACGATTGTGCCGTCATTGGACACAATCACCCCTGAGCCGAGTGAGTTTTGCACCTTTTTCTGCTGCCCTGGCTGTGAGCGGTTTAATTGCCCGCCAAAAAATTGCTGAAAGAACGGATCATTAAACAACGGGGCAAAACGCCTAACGTTAACCGTCTTGGTGGTATAAATATTTACCACTGCGGGTGCGGCACCGCGAACCAATGGGGCATAAGAAAATTGTACCTGATCACGATTGGATGGAGTTATTTTTTCCTGCGCATATCCAACGCCCTGTACTGCTAAAAAAATAAATAGCACAGCAATTGAAAATAACGTTTTTGCGTATCTGCGGGTATTGGCAATTTTTCCCACGTGCGAGCCCCTTATGCTGGATACAGTATATATGACAGTCTAACACCTGAATAAAAAAAGGGCAGCCCATCAAGCCGCCCTTTTTTTAATAATTTGTTCGTAAAACTCTTACTCGGCTTCGGCTTCCGCTGCCATACGCAGTGCTTCGCGAGCATGATCAGCCTTGCCTTTTTCCGCAACGTCGCGGTCAACCAGTTCGATTATCGCCATCGGTGCAGCGTCTCCATAACGAAAACCAGCCTTAAGCACGCGGGTGTAACCACCGGGGCGCGCCTTATAACGACCAGCCAAAACGTTAAAAAGCTTTGCTACCGCTGCTTCATCGCGCAGGAATGAAAAAGCCTGACGACGGGCATGCAGGCTGCCTTTTTTGCCAAGTGTAATCATCTTGTCGGCAATGCGGCGCATTTCCTTTGCCTTGGGCAAGGTTGTCTTTATTTGTTCGTGGGTCAGCAACGAGGCCGCCATGTTTGAAAACATAGCCTTACGGTGGCTGCTGGTCCGGTTCAGTTTACGTAAACCATTATTGTGACGCATGTGCGGTATCCTTCTCGTTCCTGATCTCGCTCACGAGATCGATTGTATTTCCCTTGCGCCGCGTTAATTCGTGTACGCACGGGTGCGGCCCCACATCGGGACCGACTTTTTAAAACATGCCTGCCTAGAAGGGTTCTTCTAGACGTTTCGCCATGTCTTCAATGTTTTCCGGTGGCCATTCTGCAATGTCCATACCTAGATGCAGACCCATTTGTGTCAACACTTCCTTTATTTCATTTAAGGACTTGCGACCAAAGTTAGGTGTGCGAAGCATGTCGCCTTCTGATTTTTGCACCAGATCACCGATGTATATAATATTGTCGTTCTTCAGGCAGTTTGCCGAACGAACGGAAAGTTCCAGCTCATCAACCTTGCGAAGAAGATTTTTATTGAACGGTAATTCTTCATAGCGTTCTTCTTCGGCCTTGGCAGCAACTGGTTCTTCAAAGTTAATGAACAAACGAAGCTGCTCGGTCAGGATGCGTCCAGCCAACGCCATGGCGTCTTCGGGTGTTACTGAACCGTTGGTGGTAACTTCCATGGTTAGCTTATCCAAATCGGTTTGCTGACCAACGCGGGTATTTTCCACCTTGTAGCTAACTTTGCGCACCGGTGAGAAAATCGCATCAATGGGAATAAGGCCAATTGGCGGATCTTCTGGGCGGTTTTCCGCAGCGGCAACGTAGCCCTTGCCGGTATCAACCGTGAATTCCATGTGAAGCTTGGACCCTTGATCAAGATGGCAAAGCACCAAGTCTGGATCCATTACTTCGATGTCCGCTCCGGTCTGAATTTGCCCGGCGGTAACTTCGCCCGGTGTATCAACCGAAAGGGTCATCTTTTTCTTTCCTTCGGAATGAACCTTAAGACCCATGGATTTGATATTAAGAATGATGTCAGTAACATCTTCGCGTACGCCGGGAACAGACGAAAATTCGTGCAAAACACCGTCAATATGAACGGCGGTAACTGCACCACCGCGAAGCGATGACAGCAGAACACGACGAAGTGCGTTGCCCAATGTAAGACCAAAACCACGTTCAAGCGGTTCTGCTACTATAGTTGCCTGACGGCCAGAAGCATTTCCAGAAACAACGTCAAGTTTGGTAGGTTTTATAATTTCTTGCCAGTTTTTTTGAATCACGGGGTGCGTCCTCACGCCTACTCGTTACGTTAATTGGCCCTATAAAAGAGCCCCGTACTAATAAGTCCGGCTAGGTGCCGGTACAATATAATCCCGAATGTTCGGGGTTCCCAAAAATTAAACGCGACGGCGTTTTCTTGGGCGACAGCCGTTGTGCGGTATCGGGGTTACGTCACGAATGGACGTAATTGTAAAACCGACAGCCTGCAGCGCACGTAGCGCTGATTCACGACCAGAACCAGGACCTTTTACTTCAACTTCTAGGGTCTGCATTCCGTGCTCTTGCGCTTTCTTGCCGGCATCTTCTGCGGCCATCTGCGCAGCATAAGGGGTTGATTTACGCGACCCCTTAAAGCCCTGAACGCCAGCTGATGACCATGCAATCGCATTACCCTGCGCATCAGAAATGGTGATCATGGTGTTATTGAAAGTAGAATTTACGTGCGCCACACCAGAAACAATGTTCTTGCGCTCACGACGACGGGGGCGGGTGGTAGCCTTTGCCATAAATACTTTTCCTTAAAGGTTATTTCTTCTTGCCTGCAATCGCTTTGGCTGGGCCTTTGCGAGTACGTGCGTTTGTATGTGTGCGCTGACCGCGAACCGGCAGACCACGACGATGGCGAAGACCGCGATAACAACCGAGGTCCATCAACCGTTTGATATTCATCGCTACTTCACGACGAAGGTCGCCTTCCACCTGATAGTCATTATCAATGGTTTCGCGAATGTTTATAACTTCTGCGTCTGTAAGATCATTCACGCGCCGTTCCAGCGGGATTCCTACCTTTTCGCAGATGGCAACGGCCTTTGTGCGGCCGATACCGTGGATATATGTGAGCGCTATTACTACCCGTTTAGCAGTCGGGATGTTTACGCCAGCGATTCGAGCCAAGTCGATTCTCCTTAAACACTGGTTTTATTACGAAAATCGTGCTTTCTAGGGGTTAAGATGGCGGATTATATGCACTTCCGCCCCACTGTCAACACGTCTCTTTAACCTATTATTTCAACCAATTGAGCGGTCACGGCATCTATATCCGCCATCCCGTCAACACCCTTCAAAACCCCACGATTACCATAGTATGCAGCAATCGGGGCCGTCTGTTCGTGGTATGCTTTTAACCTAGAGCGTACCGTTTCTTCATTATCGTCTGCCCTGCGGGAAAACTCAGTTCCGCCGCATTTATCACAAACCCCTTCTTTTTCAGGGGTTTGGAACTTGTCGTGGTACCCTGCTCCACATTTGGCGCAGGTATAACGCCCACAAATACGCTCAATCATGGCCTCATCATCAACGGTCAGCTCGATCACAAAATCCATTGAAATGGACTTGTCGGCCAACATTCCGTCTAGGGCTTCTGCCTGTGGTACGGTGCGGGGGAAGCCATCAAGTATAAAACCTGCCTTGCAGTCATCTTGGTCAATCCGTCCAGAAATCATCCCGATGATAATATCGTCAGAAACCAAGCCGCCCGATTCCATGATTGACTTGGCCTGTTTGCCCAAATCGCTACCCGATGCCACCTCGACACGAAGCATGTCACCAGTTGAAAGCTGGGTAAGACCGAATTTTTCTTCAATACGCTTAGCCTGCGTTCCCTTGCCCGCACCTGGCGGGCCCAACAAAATAAGATTAGCCATATCTACCTCCGTCCTCTTAGCTTGGACTTTTTAATAAGCCCCTCATACTGGTGTGCCAGCATGTGCGATTGAATCTGGGCAACCGTATCCATAGTTACAGTAACCACAATCAAAAGGGAGGTCCCACCGAAGTAAAACGGTACAGAATACTTAGACATAAGTATTTCTGGTAACAAGCAGATTGCAGAAAGATATGCTGCACCAACAACCGTAAGACGAGTAAGAACCTTGTCTAGGTATTCTGCTGTATTTTTTCCCGGCCTAATGCCGGGCACGAAGCCATTGTATTTTTTCAGGTTTTCCGCAGTGTCGACTGGGTTAAACACAACTGCCGTATAGAAAAATGCAAAAAACACAATCATGAACGTATAAACCGCAAGATAAAGCGGCTGGCCGCGTCCAATGTATGACGTAAGTGTTGTCATCCATTCAGGCCCGGTTCCAGAAGAAAACGCAATAATAGTAATTGGCAACGACAAAAGTGAGCCCGCAAAAATTGGCGGAATAACACCAGCGGTATTTAATTTAAGTGGTAAATGTGTGCTTTGCCCTTCGGCCACGCGGTTACCCTGCTGGCGTTTGGGGTACTGCACCAAAATGCGGCGTTGTGCGCGTTCCATAAACACGATGAAAAATATAACCGCCGCAGACATAATCAAAAGACCGACAATAAATATTGCCGAAAGCGACCCTGTGCGACCAAGTTCCAACGTGCTGGCAACGGCTGTTGGCAGGTTGGCAACAATACCAGCAAAAATAATTAGCGATATGCCATTACCGATTCCGCGCTGAGTGATCTGTTCACCCAACCACATCAAAAACATAGTGCCGCCCGTAAGGGTGATAACTGCGGTAAAGCGGAAGAACCAACCGGGATCGGCCACTGCTGGCCCGATAGAAGATGAGGTTCCTTCGATACCTACCGCGATGCCGTATGCCTGCATTATGGTGATAAGCACCGTTAAGTAGCGGGTGTACTGGTTTATTTTTTTTCTGCCTGTTTCGCCCTCTTTCTTTAATTGATCAAGAGTTGGCGAAATGGCCGTCATTAGCTGCATAATAATGCTGGCAGAAATGTACGGCATAATATTAAGGGCAAAAATTGTCATGCGCGAAAGCGCACCGCCAGTAAACATATCAAACATACCAAGCAACCCGCTGGCATTTTGTTTGAATATATCTTGCAAGACCGATGAGTCTACACCGGGTAACGGAATATAGGTACCAAGACGATACACAATCAGCGCCCCCAGCGTAAACCAGATGCGCTTCTTTAGCTCTTCCGCCTTAGCGAAGGATCCGAAGTTCATATTCCGGGCAAATTGCTCGGCTGCGGAGCTCATTTATTTTTTCCCCAAGACTTAATTACAAGGCTTAATTATTTAGCAAAGCGTGCTTCGCGCTTTTCAGCGGCTGCAATACGGCGTTCAGTTCTTTTACCGGTTTTTGCTGGTTCGGCTTTAGCTTTAACAGTCAATTCACCGCCTGCTTTTTTTACTGCTTCAATAGCGGCCGCAGATGCGCCATCGGCTGCGATGTTGAGCTTTGTTTTTAAAACGCCCTTGGCAAGAACACGAATACCATCAACTGATCCTTTAATAAGGCCAGCTGCGCGAAGAGATTTTTGATCAACCAACTCGCTGGCATTAAGGGTTCCCGCATCAACCGCTTTTTGCAGGCGGCCAATGTTAACTTCTGCATATTTCTTGCGGAAAATGTTGTTAAAACCGCGTTTTGGCAAACGACGGAAAAGCGGCATCTGGCCGCCTTCAAAGCCAAGCAGTGAAACACCGCTTCTTGATTTCTGGCCTTTTACGCCGCGACCGCCGGTTTTACCCTTGCCCGAGCCGATGCCCCGGCCGATACGCTTGCGGTCTTTGGTGGCGCCTTGGTTATCGCTTAATTGGTTGAGCTTCATCTTGACTATCCCTTTGAGAATAAAAGCAGGCGTTATTTACCGGCTTCTTCAACGCGAACAAGGTGTGAAACCTTGTTAATCATACCGCGGACAGAAGGTGTGTCTTCTAGTTCGCGCGAACGGTTTATTTTATTAAGACCCAAACCTTTAAGTGTTGCCAACTGGTCAACTGGGCGACCAATTGGGCTAGCGGTTTGGGTTACTTTTACAGTTTTCTTGGCGGACATCTAAGTTGCTCCTTAAGCTTCAGCTGCTTCGCCACCACGACGGCTAACTACATCACCAACCTTAAGGCCGCGACGAGCTGCCACCGCGCGCGGTGATGTGCTGTTTTTTAGTGCATCGAAGGTAGCTTTAATCATGTTGTGCGGGTTCTGGGTGCCAATTGATTTTGTAACCACATCCTGCACGCCCATTGATTCAAATACCGCACGCATCGGACCACCAGCAATAACACCGGTTCCCGGAGGGGCGCTACGCAGTACAACGTGTCCCGCGCCATAACGACCTTCGATATCGTGGTGAAGTGTACGACCATCACGAAGCGGTACGTGGATCATATTCTTTTTAGCGTTATCGGTTGCCTTGCGGATAGCTTCGGGAACTTCCTGTGCCTTACCGGTACCAAAGCCTACCTTGCCTTTGCCATCACCAACCACAACTAGGGCAGCAAACGACATGTTACGTCCACCCTTTACGGTCTTGGCGACGCGGTTAATTCCGACCAGACGGTCGATAAGTTCAGATTCTTCGCGGTCCCGTGGATTGCGATCGCGACGATCAGAGCGTTGGTTAGCAGGTTGGTTCATGGTTAGAACTCCATATTAAAATTTTAGGCCGCCCTCGCGGGCTGCATCAGCAAGGGCCTTGATACGGCCATGATAACGATATCCGCCACGATCAAAGACAACGTCTTTGATGCCAGCTTTGATGGCGCGTTCAGCGATAAGTTTTCCAACAGCAATTGCGGCATCGCCATTGGCGCCGGTCTTGCCTTTAAATACTTTTTCCAAACTGGAAGCAGCGGCCACCGTTTTGCCCTGGACATCATCAATGACCTGAACGTAGATGTATTTGCTGGAACGGAACACAGAAAGTCTTGGGCGTCCGGTACCGCTTTTGGCGATTTTGCTACGGATGCTGTTCTTACGGCGCTCAAATAGTTTTTTAGTGCTTGCCATGACTGTGCCTTACTTCTTCTTGCCTTCCTTGCGGAAGATATATTCATCTTCATATTTTATGCCCTTGCCCTTGTAGGGTTCGGGTTTACGATATGAGCGGATTTCTGCTGCCACCTGACCAACTCTTTGCTTGTCAGCGCCAGAAATTTCAATGTGTGTCTGGTCGGGACACTTAATATCAATACCTGCGGGCATCGGATAGCGAACTTCGTGGCTGTAACCAAGCTGTAGAACAAGGTCTTTGCCCTGAAGTGCTGCACGATAACCAACACCGTTGATTTGCAGTTTTTTGGTGAAGCCTTCGGCAACGCCAACAACAAGATTATTAACAACAGTGCGCGACATTCCCCACATCTGTTTTGCCCGTGGCGACCCTTCGCGTGGTTTTACGTTTATGATGCCTTCGCTCTGAACAACGATAACATCATCGGTCAGGCGTGCACTTAGTTCTCCCAGTTTTCCCTTGGCGGTAACAATAAGACCGTCAATAGAAACGGTTACGCCAGCGGGAACAGTAATTGGGTTTATACCTATACGTGACATTTTATTTTCCTGTCCTTGCGCCTTAGAATACTTGGCAGAGGACTTCGCCCCCTACGTTTGCCTTGCGGGCTTCGGTATCGCTCATCACACCTTGAGGTGTTGAGATGATAGAAATACCAAGTCCGTTATAGACGTTGGAAAGATCTTTGATCTTTGAATAAACACGACGGCCCGGCTTAGAAACGCGTGCAATCTTTTGAATAACGGGTTCGCCCTCGTGATATTTGAGCTCAATCTTAATTTCACGAATACCAGCCGTAACTTCGTAATCTTCGAAGCTGCGAATGTAGCCTTCGCGTTTAAGAACTTCGAGCACATTCATGCGCAGCTTAGAAGCCGGCGCAGTAATAGCACTTTTACGGGCCATTTGGCCGTTGCGAATTCGAGTGAGCATATCGCCCAGGGGATCGGTCATTGACATCTATTGGCCCTCCCTTACCAGCTCGACTTAACCATACCGGGAATCTCACCCCGGCTGGCTAGATCGCGAAGCGCGATACGAGACAATTTAAATTTACGGTAATTACCGCGCGGACGCCCGGTGATGCCGCAACGTAGACGAACACGATTAAGTGCTGAATTGCGTGGCAACTGGGCCAGTTTTAACTGAGCTTCAAAACGTTCTTCAACGCTAATGCTTTGATCTTTGGTCACGGCCTTAAGGCGTGCCCGTTTGGCGGCAAAGCGCTTGGCCAGACGGGCCCTTTTTTCGTTACGCTCTACTGAAGATTTCTTAGCCATTATTTATTTCCTCCGCTTTCGGTGCCGAAGGGCATCTGAAATGCCTTCAGCAGCGCGAGTGCTTCTGCATCTGTTTTTGCGGTTGTGCATATGATGATGTCCATTCCGCGAACTTTATCCACCTTGTCATAATCAATTTCAGGGAACACGATCTGTTCTTTAATGCCCATGGCAAAATTGCCATTACCATCAAAGCCCTTTGATGAAAGGCCACGGAAATCACGAACGCGGGGAAGTGCTGTGTTAACCAAACGGTCAAGAAATTCATACATACGGTCTTTGCGCAGCGTTACCTTTGCGCCAACAACCATTTCTTCGCGCAACTTAAAGCCGGCGATAGAATTCTTGGCCTTTGTTTTTACGGGACGCTGGCCAGCGATAAGGGTCATGTCGTTAATTGCGCCCTCTATTTTCTTCTTGTCTTGAGAAGCTTCGCCAACACCCATGTTGATAACGATCTTATCCAGTTTTGGCATTTGCATAATGTTCTTATAATTGAACTGCTCCTGCATAACCGGGACGATCTCTGAACGATATATTTCTTGTAAACGTGCCATATCCATGCCCTTCCTTAAGCGTCCAGAACTTCGCCGGAGCGCTTGGCGTAACGCACTTTTTTACCATCCTTCAAGACCTTGGTACCGACGCGCGTCGCCTTGCCGTCCTTGGGGTCTATCAGGGCTAGATTGGAAAGGTGAATTTCCGCTTCTTTTTCAATGATGCCGCCTTCACTTGCCTGTGTCGGGCGAGTGTGACGCTTCACCATGTTTACGCCCTGCACAAAAGCAGTGTTGCTTTTGGGGCGCACACGAATAACTTCACCTATTACGCCTTTGGAGCGTCCAGTGGTGACAATAACTTGATCGCCTTTTTTTATTTTGCTTAACATCACAGTACCTCGGGCGCCAAAGAGACGATTTTCATATATTTTTTTGCACGCAGTTCGCGGGTAACTGGGCCAAAAATACGGGTTCCAATTGGCTCGCCAGTCTTATTGATAAGAACTGCTGCGTTGTTATCAAAACGAATGGTCGATCCATCTGCGCGATTAATGTCTTTTGCTGTGCGAACAACAACTGCACGGTGGACATCGCCTTTTTTAACGCGACCGCGGGGGATTGCGTCTTTTATTGAAACGATAATTACATCGCCAACAGAAGCATACCTGCGCTTTGAACCGCCGATTACTTTTATACATTGCACCCGACGTGCGCCTGAGTTGTCGGCTACTTCTAGATTTGTCTCTACCTGTATCATTTTACTTACTCCTTAATTCACCACGGTCTCCGCCTAATCGGCAGTTTTTAGGCGGACTCGGTGATGACTTCCCAAGCTTTACGCTTTGAAATTGGTGCGCATTCGCGAATTTTAACAATTTCACCAATCTTGATGCTGTTAGTTTCATCATGTGCGGCGTATTTCTTGGATTTACGCACATATTTTTTATAAAGCGGGTGCATGACCTTGCGTTCCACCTTTACGGTAACGGTCTTGTCCTGCTTGTCGCTTACCACGACACCCTGCAAAATGCGTTTTGGCATGTCTTGGCTCTCCTTTATGCTTGAGCAGAGCGTGTACGCTCGCCCAAAATTGTTTTAATCCGAGCAATTTCTTTTTTAACCATTCCCTTGCGGGCAGTATTTTCTAGCTGGCCGCTGGCCGCCTGAAAACGCAGGTTGAAAGATTCTTTGCGCAGGTCAACTAATTGCTGCTTGAGTTCGTCTTCTGATTTGGCGCGGACGTCTTGAGCTTTCATAATTTATCCCTCCTCGCCAAAGCGCGTTACAAAACGGGTGTGAATAGGAAGCTTAGCTGCTGCCAGCTCAAATGCTTCCTTGGCTATTTCTTTTGACACACCGTCGATCTCAAACATGATACGGCCGGGTTTTACCCTGCAGGCCCAGTATTCAACCGAACCCTTACCTTTACCTTGGCGAACTTCGGCTGGCTTTTGCGAAACCGGAACGTCAGGGAATATGCGTATCCATACACGACCAGCACGCTTCATGTGCCGCGTCATTGCACGACGGGCCGCTTCAATCTGGCGCGCTGTTACACGTTCAGGTTCAAGTGCCTTCAAACCGTAGGCACCGAAATTAAGCACGGTTCCACCCTTGGCATTGCCGTGGATGCGACCCTTGTGGGCTTTACGAAATTTTGTCTTCTTGGGGCTAAGCATGGCCTGCTATCCCTCTCACTTTCTATCTGTTTATTTTACTCAACGCCCTGCTGTTTGCTGAGCTTGTGATTTCTTTTCTACTGCCATCGGATCATGGGCCATAATTTCGCCTTTATAGATCCAAACTTTGATGCCGCATACGCCGTAGGTAGTGTGGGCTGACGCAGTTGCATAATCCACTTCGGCACGAAGGGTGTGCAACGGCACACGGCCTTCGCGATACCAAACGGTACGTGCGATTTCCGCACCACCCAAACGACCAGCACAGTTAACACGGATGCCTTCGGCACCCATACGCATTGCTGATTGAACTGCCCGCTTCATGGCGCGACGGGTTGATACCCGGCGTTCCAATTGTTGAGCAATATTATCGGCGACCAACTGGGCATCGATTTCAGGTTTGCGAATTTCAACAATGTTGATGTGTATGTCCGCATCAGTTCCGGCGATGTTAGCAATATCGCGACGAAGTTTTTCAATATCGGCGCCTTTTTTACCAATAACAACACCGGGACGTGCAGAATAAATTGTAACGCGCGCTTTTTTAGCTGGACGTTCAATAACAATCTTAGAAACACTAGCCTGGGCCAAACGTTTTTTAAGATATTCACGAATTTTCATGTCTTCGTGCAGTTGATTGGCATAATTTTCGCCATCGGCATACCATCTGGAATCCCAGGTACGGTTAATGCCAAGACGAAAACCAATCGGATTTACTTTATGTCCCATTAAGCTATCTCCTCGCGTTCGCGCACCACAAGACGCAGGTTGCTGAAAGGTTTCTGAAT
>JAOUJU010000263.1 GCA_029883045.1 Rhodospirillaceae bacterium | reverse complement strand
ACACGCCTTCGCCCCGCTCAAAAGCAAGGTCGCTTGGTGCATAGGTTGGCATAAGTGCAGACATGATAGTTAAAAAGCCTCTGTTGCGCGAAAGCCGAGGATTATGGGAATCGGGCCATGCCCTGTCAACAAAATGGATTGAAAACCCTTAGTTTTTTGGCAAAATAAGCTCAAAAAGAGCCCTAAATTGCCAAATAATCACGATTTAAGGCGATATCCGGTTTTAAACATTGCCCAACAAGCAATCCAAAGAGCCAGATCCATCAACGCCACAACCACCATCCCGGTTGTCAACGAGGCATCGGAATAACCGATAAACCCATAACGAAACCCATCAATCATATAAAAAAACGGGTTGAAATGCGCCGCCATTTGAAAGAATTCGGGCAAGCGGTGGATGGAATAAAATGTTCCGGAAAGAAACGAAAGCGGGGTTACGACAAAATTGGTAAGGCCCGCAATATGGTCAAACTTTTCCGACCACACCCCGCCCAGCAATCCCAACAATGAAAGCATCAGTGACGCCGCGACCGCATAATATGCAACGTAGAAAAAATCAAATATCTGAAAGGGAACAAAAAATGAGGTAACCACCGCGACCACAAAACCAACCATAACGCCACGGGTTACCCCGCCCATCGCCAAAGCAAACGTTAATTCATGCGCGTTAAACGGTGGCATCAAGGTATCGACAATATTTCCCTGCACTTTTGAAATCATGATTGAGCTGGAGGTATTGGCAAACGCATTTTGCACAATCGCCATCATTATTAGGCCGGGCAAAAGAAACTGGATAAACGCAACATCGCCAACCACCTTTATGGCCGAACCAATAGAAAGGGCGAATATGGCCAAAAACAGCAAGGTGGTTACAATTGGGCCAATAATGGTTTGGGTGTAAACCTTAATGAAACGCCGGACCTCGCGCATATAAAGGGTATAAACACCCAGCCAGTTGTGTCCGCTTATGTTTTGCATGGCAATTATGCCTTCCCAAAAAATGTATCTGCCAACAGTTAGAAAAATGCTCTTTTCACTATATAATCTTCCTTGGGCGATTCTCCAACCCCGATAAACCTTGGGCAGGCAAATAATGATCAATAATCCCGATGATTATGACGAATTGGCGGGCATTGGCACCGACAAGAAAAAAACAAAAAAAATAAAGCCCCCAAAAAAAATGACCGAAGCCAGGCTTGCCAACATCGCACTTTATTACTTAGAGCGTTATTCATCCAGCGCGCAAAACCTAAGGCAGGTGCTTGAACGCCGGGCAATAAAATCGGCCCGCACCCACCCTGAAACCGATATGCAAACGGTCAAAGAATGGATTGATACCCTTATTAACCGCTATATCGAGGTTGGCCTATTAAACGATATTGCGTATGCCGAAATAAAAACCCGCTCCGGCCTAGAGCGTGGTGACGCCCCACAGGTAATCGCCATGAAGCTTGCACAAAAAGGGGTTGGCAAAGAAATTGCCGATAGCGCGCTAGATAGTCTGGCGGAAGATTTCCCCATGCCTGAACTGCAAGCGGCCCTTAACATGATACGGAAAAAACGCATTGGTCCATACCGCACGGACAGTAAAATAAGGGCAGAAAAACGCGAAAACGATTTAGCTAAGTTAGCGCGTGCCGGGTTCTCATATGATACGGCAAAGCGTATGATTGATGCAGATAGCGTTGAAGAGCTTATTTCAATGATTGAAGAAAACAAAAATTAAAGGTGTTTTTATGACCGTTACAATTTATCACAACCCGAAATGTTCAAAATCGCGCGCAACATTGCAATTGCTGCATGACAATGGGGTTGAACCTAAAGTAGTTGAATACCTGTCTAACACGCCAAGCGTGGATGAATTAAAAACAATATTAAAAAAACTTGGCCTTGGCCCGCGTGACATTTTGCGCAAAAAAGAAGCCAAGGAAGAAGGCATTGAAGATAGCCTTGATGGTGATGCATTAATTAAAAAAATGCTCGCCCACCCCAGAACCATTGAGCGACCCATAGTCGTAAACGGTAACAATGCCCGCATGGGCCGCCCACCGGAACAGGTTCTGGATATTATATAGCTCAGGTTTTCGTATTTATAGCAGTATGCGTGATACATCTGATAAAGTGCCCTAATGGATACGGATAATAAAAGTACAAACACCATCGAAGCCGAAAATGCGTATAAGCGCGCGCTTGCGCACCATAAAAATGGCCGGCTAGAAGATGCTGTGCGTGAATATGCGCTGACTGTTCGCCTTAGCCCCTATTCACCCGAAGCATATAATAATTTTGGTGTTGCTTTGCGCGCGCTGGGTCGCCCGCATGGTGCGATAGCGTGCTATCGTCGTTCCCTTGGCATTCGCCCTAGGTCGGCATCGGTGCTTACAAATCTTGGCAACGCTTTTCGTGATTTAGGAATGATCAATCGTTCCATTGCGGCCCATGAGCGCGCATTAAAAATTCCGCCAATTAACGCCAATGCGCATTTTAATGCGGCGCTTGCGTTTCGTGATGGGGGGCAGGTTGAATTGGCACTGGAGCATTTTCAAAAAGCATTGGCGCTTGACCCGGTCAACCTTGAAATAAAAATGGAAATGGGCATTTCATTGCTTAGGGCGGGGGAATGGAATGAGGGTTTCCAACTGTTAGAGGCGCGTTTAAAAATTCCGCGCTTGGCGAATAAACGAAATGATATTTCATTGTGGCAAAAACAACCGCTAAACGGAAAAACGCTTCTTATCACCCATGAGGGAAGCCCCGGAACATTGGTGATGATGGCGCGGTTTGCCCGCAATCTTAAATTGATGGGGGCAAAAATTATAATGGAGGCACCTGAAAAAGTTGCGCCCCTGCTTCGCCTATCGCCCGATATTGATGAAGTCATAAATATAGGGGCCAGCATCAACAATGTTGATTATCAAATTGGGCTGCTTAGCGTCCCCGAAAGATTGGGGATTAACGTAAACAACATCCCGGGCGAAACACCATATTTGCGCCCAAGTGTTGCCCCCGCCCAGGAGCTTGAAATTAGCC